>WQTU01000139.1 GCA_009786125.1 Spirochaetota bacterium | reverse complement strand
AAGCCGCAACGAAGTTTCCAGCAAATTCGGCGTTCCGTGCCCGCGTTTAACCATTTTTACTGAACGGCTGGAGGCTGTTTCGCTTCGCCTAAAGGACGGCTCGCGTACCAGCCTCCAGCCCCCGGCGAAGTGATATCATGGCACATACTGGCTGCTGTGCATCTCAGCGACCAGCCGTTCAATATTATCATACTAAAGTCGATTTTGTTTTTAATAAAGCTGAATTTTTTTCGCTAATTCTGCGCTTTCTTCTTCGGTAAACTGCGCCCCGATTTTTGAAACGATTGCAGAGGCGAGAAAAGATGCGCATCTTCCGGCTGTTTCAAGGTCTTTGCCTCTGCAAATGCCGTAAAAAAAGCCTGCTGCATAAGTGTCGCCGGCGCCGGTTGTGTCAACGCAGCCTTTGTCTTCGATAATGGGAATGCGCAGAATCTCTTTTTTGGGCTCTTTTATGACGGAGCCTTGTTTTCCCCATTTTACTGCGCATGTTTTTCCCATTTCTGCGATAATTGTTGCTGCTTTTAAGGGGTCTGCGCTGTCAAAAAGAGATGAAGCTTCTTCGTTGTTTGCAAAGACGTAATCGGCATTTTTTTCTATTATTTGCAGGAAGTCGTTTTTGTTTCTCTGAACTGCAAATGGGTCTGCGACATCAAAGGCGATTTTTATTTTTTTCTTTTTGCAAATATGGAGGCATTTTTCCACAGCTGCTTTTTGGTTTTCTGTGTCCCACATATAGCCTGTAAAATAGAAGAAATCGGAGTTGTCCAAGATCTTTTCGTCTACGTCTTTTTCGGAAAACTCTCTGTTTGCGCCCAGGAATGTGTTCATTGTGCGCTCGGAATCCGGGGTTATGAGGATGATGCTGGAGCCGGTTGGCAGCTTGCTTCCCTTAACAAGAGCAGAGGTAATGTTCGGGTGCTTTTTTAGCCGCTCCTGGTAGATTGAGCCAAACTCATCTTCACCGATTTTGCCGCCGAGTGCTGTTTTTATTCCCATAGCAGAGAGGGTTATCATTGTGTTTGGGGCAGAGCCGCCGCACGAAAAGGTTTTTTCTCTGTTTTCGATGAATTTTATTAATTTTTCCCGCTCTTTTTCGTCGATTAATGCCATTGTGCCTTTTGTTTTATTCAGAATTAAGAGGTCTTTTTCCTCGATTCTTACTATTATATCTATTAAAGGGTTTTCTATACCGTAAACTGCTATTTTCATAAGATTTTCCTTGTTTACAGGAGGGTTCTCCGCCTTGAGCAGGGCTATTGATGATTATAACAGAATTAAATAAATATTTGCATGAATTTATTGATAAAAACTATTGAAAAAGAAACAGATTTTGTTATAATGTTCGATGTTTGAACAATGTGAACAGTCAGCGTGTTTCGGCAGCGGCTGTTGTTTCGAAAAAAAATTGACTCTTTGTGCTTCTAATGGCAGAGGTGTATCTTTTTGAAACAACAGCACGAGATTTGGCTTTTTGCCGCACAAAGGCGGGAAGACAAGGGCTTTCGCACAAAAACACACAAAGCTTTTCAAATCATCAGTATAAAAAATCGAAAATGAATTGCAGCGAAAAAGAATTATCAATTCTTGAGAAAATCCACAAAAGTAAAGACTCAATAAAGCAGAGGGATCTTGCGAAAATCGCAGGACTTTCGCTCGGCATGACAAATACAATGCTCAAGCGGCTGGTTGAAAAAGGGTTGATAACGATAAAAAAAGTGAATAATCGAAATATTGCTTATGCGGTTTCTCCTCAGGGAATTGAAGAGATATCTGCCAGAAGTTATAAATTTTTTAAGCGTACAATCCGAAATGTTGTTATTTATAAAGAGGCGATTGAGGAGATTGTAAAAGATGCTAAAAAGAGCGGGTTTGAAAAAATTTTTCTTGCAGGAAAAAGCGATATAGATTTTATTGTGGAGCATGTGTCGCTTAAAAATCAGATGCAGTATGGCAGCGGGGAAGCTCCGGGTGCGGATGCTTCGCGATTCGGGATTTTTGTTATTTACAGCGAGTCTGTTGACAGAAATACATTCCAGGCGGCTAACGAAAAAAACAATTACTATCTTAAAAATATAGTTACAAAATAGAAAGGGAGAGAAATGAAGAAAAAAGCGCTTATAACGGGAATTACGGGGCAGGATGGCGCATATCTTGCCGAACTTCTTTTGTCGAAAAATTACGAAGTTCATGGAATAAAAAGACGAAGTTCTTTGTTTAATACTCACAGGATAGATCATCTTTACAAAGATCGGCACGAAAAAGATATTAATTTTATACTCCATTACGGAGATATGACAGATTCTACAAATCTTATAAGAATTGTGCAGGATGTTCAGCCTGATGAAATATACAATCTTGCAGCGCAATCGCACGTAAAGGTTTCGTTTGAAACTCCGGAGTATACTGCAAATGCAGACGGGCTTGGTACTTTGAGGCTGCTGGAGGCAATACGTATTCTTGGGCTTGAGAAAAAGACGAAATTTTATCAGGCATCTACATCGGAACTTTACGGGCTTGTGCAGGAGATTCCGCAAAGGGAAACAACGCCGTTTTATCCGAGAAGCCCATATGCTGCGGCAAAACTTTACAGCTACTGGATAACTGTTAACTACAGGGAAGCGTATGGTATTTTTGCGTGTAACGGAATACTTTTTAATCACGAGAGCCCTATCCGCGGAGAAACATTTGTAACAAGAAAAATAACAAGAGCAGCGGCGCGCATATCTTTGGGTTTGCAGAAAAAACTTTATCTTGGGAACATTGATTCGAAAAGAGACTGGGGACACGCAAAGGATTATGTGGTTGCCATGTGGCTTATGCTGCAGCAGAAAACCCCGGAAGATTTTGTGGTTGCGACAGGCGAAACACATACGGTGCGGGAATTTGTTGAATTTGCTTTCAAAGAAGTGGGTATAGAGCTGGAATGGCAGGGCAGCGGGGTAGATGAAAAAGGAATTTGCAAACAAACAAACGAAGTAATTGTTGAAATAGATCCAAGATATTTTAGACCTACAGAAGTAGAATTTCTTTTGGGAGACCCAACCAAGGCAAGAGAAAAACTTGGCTGGAAGCACAAACATACTCTTTTGGATCTTGTTAAAGATATGGTTAAGAGCGATGTTCTGGAAGCGAAAAAAGACTCTGTACTTAAGGAAGAAGGGTTTAAGCTTTTTGATTTTAATGAGTAGGCTTTGGAGCGAACAACGCATAGGCAGGCAGAAGTTGGGCGGTATCTATGGATAAGAACAGTAAAATATATGTAGCGGGACACGACGGGCTTGTTGGGTCTGCTCTTGTAAGGCGTCTTGTAAAAGCAGGCTGCAGCAATATTATTACAAGAACTTTTAGGGAACTGGATTTGACCCAGCAAGCCCAGGTGGAAGAGTTCTTTGAAAAAGAGAAGCCGGAATATGTTTTTCTTGCTGCTGCAAAAGTAGGCGGCATACATGCGAACAACACATACAAAGCGGAATTTATATATCAGAATATAATGATAGCAGCCAATGTAATTAATGCTTCCTGGAAATATGGCGTAAAAAAGCTTTTAAACCTGGGTTCCTCGTGCATATATCCAAGAAATGCAGCGCAGCCCATGAAGGAAGATTGTCTTTTAACAGGAGTTCTTGAATCAACTAACGAGCCATACGCAATAGCAAAAATTGCTGCAATAAAACTGTGCAGATACTATAACGAACAATACGGAACAAATTTTATTTCTGTAATGCCTACAAATCTTTTTGGACCTGATGATAATTTTGATTTTGAAAATTCTCATGTTCTGCCTGCTCTTTTAAGGCGGATATATCTTGGGAAATTATTGATGGAAAATGATTTTGAACGAATAAGAAAGAATCTTGATTTTTATGGAAAGACAGATGATCGCGGCGCTAATGGCGACATCCGTGTCGCAGCGCCGCGCGCGACATCCGTGTCGCAGGCAAAGGCAAGTGAGGCAGAAATTATAAGCAAGCTTGAAAAACACCTTGTTTATAAAGATAAAGTTGTTATCTGGGGTACGGGCACGCCGTACAGGGAGTTTCTTTTTTCGGACGACCTTGCAGATGCCTGTTTTTTTCTTATGGAAAAATATGGAGCCAAAGAGATCGGAGAAATTATCAATATAGGTACAGGCAGGGATATTACAATAAAAGAATTGGCAGAAATGATTAAAAATATAACCGGCTATACAGGCGCTTTGGTTTTTGATTCTTCAAAACCGGATGGAACTCCGAGGAAGCTTATGGATGTTTCAAGGCTTCATTCGCTCGGATGGAAAGAGCAAGTATCGCTTAGGGATGGGATAACCAAAGTTTTTAATAAAATAAAGGATTAAATAAGTGGATAACAACGATAAAGACTGGACGCTAATAATAAAGCCAAGAAATAATCTCTTATCTCTTAATCTTGGTGATATATGGAAATACAGAGATCTTATAAGAATGTTTATAAAAAGGGATTTTGTAACATTCTATAAGCAGACAATTTTGGGACCCTTGTGGTTTATTATTCAGCCGCTTTTTACAGGAGGCATGTTTGCGCTTATATTTGGCACTATTGCGCAAATACCTACCGACGGGATTCCCATGCTGTTATTTTATACAGCAGGAATTATTAATTGGACATATTTTGCAGACTGCCTTTCAAAAACAGGGGGTACTTTTACAGGCAATGCCGGTATTTTTGGCAAGGTATATTTTCCCAGGCTTGCGGTTCCAATATCAAATATTATATCCAGCATGATAAGATATGCTATTCAGTATATGGTATTTATTGTTATGTATTGTATATTTGTATTTAAAGGTTATACGCCAACGTTTAATTGGTTAGTTGTTTTTACACCACTTCTTTTAATTTATATGGCGCTGATTAGTTTGGGTTTTGGCGTATGGATTTCGTCTGTTACAACAAAGTACAGAGACTTCAATTTTGTACTTCCGTTTTTTGTGCAGCTCTGGATGTATGCAACTCCTGTAATATTTCCGTTATCGCTTATTCCGGAACAATACAGAATATTCATGCTGTTAAATCCAGTGGCTCCGGTAATTGAAATATTCAGGTATGCATATTTAGGCGCAGGGGAAGTGAATCTAAATCATATACTAATAAGTGTTGGAATTACATTTACTGTTTTGTTCTCCGGAATAATAATGTTTAACAAAACAGAGAAAACATTTATGGATACAGTCTGAGGCTTTGGTGTTAATACCAAACAAAGAATCTGACAAGACAGAGTTTAAGCTAACGCTTAACAATAGCGTAATTGAAACACTGGTTGCTTTTACTAATGCTAAAGGAGGCTCTGTTTATATAGGTGTTGCAGATAATTCAAATGTAATTGGCATATCTCTCGGCAAAGAAACTATTTCACAATTTATTAATGAGACCAAAGGCAAAACATCGCCGTCAATTATTCCGGATGCAGAAATTATAGATATTGAGAGTAAAAAAGTTATTGTTTTATCTATTCCTGAATATCCAATAAAACCAGTTTCTATGCAAGGGAAATATTACAAACGCATTAATGCATCAAATCATTTGCTTAGTATAGACGAAATAGCCAATGAGTATTTAAAAACCATAAATTCAAGTTGGGATTTTTATTTAGACCCAAACCATTCAGAAAAAAATTTGTGTAAAGAAAAAATAGCAAAATTTACTAACAAAATTAAACAAAACGACGGCATTCAGCAACTTGAATTATCTGATACAGAAATTCTAAATAAGATGGAAATTTTACGAGATGGCAAAGTTACCTTTGGCGCATATCTTTTGTTTGCAAAAGATTATTGCACTATTAGTGATGTACAAGTTGGACGTTTTAAAAGCGACATAACAATTATTGATAGCATTTCTCTTAATACAGATTTATTCAAAGAAGTAGAAGAAATTATTGCTTTTATTAAAAAACACTTGATGCTGGAATATATAATTACCGGCGAGCCGCAGCGCACAGAGCGGTTTGATTATCCGTTGGATGCTATTCGCGAAATTGTTATTAATATGGTTGTTCATCGCGATTATAGAGAGAGTTCGGCAGGCATAGTAAAAATTTTTGACAACAGAATTGAATTTTATAATCCCGGAAAACTGTATGACGGGATAACCATACAAGACTTACTTTCCGGAAACTACACTTCAAAAACCCGCAATAAACTAATAGCTAAGGCTTTTAAAGAAGTTGGCATGATAGAACGCTATGGCTCCGGCATTATGCGAGTTCGTAAAATTTGCAAAGAGTATGGTATAAAAGAACCGGATTTTAATGAAATATCAAATGGGTTTCAAGTAATTTTATATAACGAAAAAGTTGTTGATGTTAATAAAGACAATCAAGTTACTTTGCAGAGAGAAAATGAAATAAAGGTAAGTGAAATTGAAAAGGGGACAGAAAACAACACAGAAAACAACACAGAAAACAACACAGAAAACAACACAAAAAACAACACAGAAAACAACACAAAAAACAACACAAAAAACAACACAGAAAACAACACAAAAAACAACACAAAAAACAACACAGAAAAACTGTCTAAAAACCAGAGAAAAATTATTGAAGAGATAGGAAAAAACCAGCATATTACTTCAGAAGAGCTATCTGATATTGTTGGTATTACATCAGATAATGTAAGAGTTAATCTATCCAAACTTAAACTAAAAGGTTTAATTAAGCGAGTAGGCTCAGATAGAAGCGGGTACTGGAAAATTAAAAATACATAAAAGAGAATAAAATGTCACAAACAGTAATAAAATTTGATTTAGGCATAAATTTATGAAAAGAAAATAAAGCGGAGATAGATTTGAATAAACGTTATTTTAATATTGCTGGTCCCTGCTATCCCAGAAAACATTACATGATTGATGCTGCAGAAAGAGGGGGCGAAGAAATACTCAATCTTATAGAGAAAGAACATTATTTTGTTATACATTCATCAAGACAAAGCGGAAAAACGACATTGCTTTGGGAATTTACAAATTATTTAAATGCTCATAAAAAATATTATGCTCTGTATTGTTCGCTGGAAGCAGTACATGAGTTTAACGATCCGGAAAAGGGAATCCCGGAAATAGTTAAAACAATAAAATCTTGTATAGAAATACAAGGTTTGCCGGATGGGTTTGCAAAAGATGCTGATTATAGCCATACCTCAGGCGTATTAAAGTCTGCACTTACAAGGTACTGTCGGCAGCTAGATAAACCACTGGTTATTTTTTTTGATGAAGCGGACTGCCTTTCAAACGGAACTTTAATAACTTTTTTGCGGCAATTGCGGGATGGATTTGTTTCCAGGGGAAATATTCCATTTGTTCACAGCATTGCTTTGGCTGGAATGAGAAATATCAGAGACTACAAAGCGCAGGTTCGTCCGGACAGCTATACATTAGGCAGCTCAAGCCCATTTAATATTGTTACAAAATCAATAACATTGCCTGCCTTTGCTCATACTGATATAAAAAATCTTTACTTTATGCATGCTATAGACACAAAACAGATTTTTAAGCCTGAGGCAATAGAGTATATCTTCGAACAGACTTGCGGACAACCCTGGCTTGTAAATGCCATTGCTAGGGAGATTACAGAAGAAATACTTAAAAATGATTATTCAATATCTGTCACAAAGGAGATGGCAGAAGCTGCTATCCAAAATTTAATTCTTACAAGACCGACTCACTTTGACAGTTTGCTTGAAAGGCTAAAAGAGCCAAGAGTTCGTAAAGTTATAGAGCCGCTTATTTTGGGAGAGGAAAGCGAAGCCAGGACTTCGGACGATTATTTATATGTAAAAGATTTAGGACTAATTAAGGGTGAAAAAGGTGAGCCAACCATACCGGCAAATCCTATATATGCGGAGATAATTGTTAGATTTTTAAGCGAAGAACCGCAGGAATCAATAGAATTAAGTTTAGTAAACTACACCGTACCGCGTTATTTAAAAGCCGGGAAAATGGACATGGGTTTTCTGTTGCGAGATTTCCAAGCTTTCTGGCGGGAAAACAGCGAAATCTGGATAAATCGTTATGAGGAAAAGATTTTTCAATATGCCGAAGCTGCTCCGCACCTTGTCTTGCAGGCGTTTTTGCAAAGAGTAATGAACGGCGGCGGACAAATTACTCGCGAAATGGCTTTAGGCAGCAAACGAGCGGATTTGTGTATTGTCTATGACGGACAAAAATACCCCATCGAAATCAAAATCTTGCGAAATGAAAAAACCATTACAGACGGTATAGTCCAAACTTTTGAATACATGGAAAAATGCGGAGCCGATGAAGGATGGCTTGTTGTATTTGACAGGGACACTAAAAAATCATGGGATGAAAAAATCTATATACAACCGAAAAATTATAACGGAAAACTTATTACCGTTGTTGGAGCGTAGTTTGGCCATAAGTATCGGCAAGCAAAATAATTATAAAAAGAGAATAAAATGTCACAAACAGTAATAAAAATAGAAAATCTTTATAAAGAATATAAACTTGGCGTAATAAGCCATGGCACTCTTTACAGGGACTTACAATCCTGGTGGGCAAGAATAAGAGGAAAAGAAGATCCCAATTCCCTTATATCTGCGCAGCATACAGAAAAAGCAGAAAAAGAGAGCTTTCTTGCGCTTATTGATATTTCTATGGAAATAAAAGCAGGAGAGCGCGTAGGTATAATAGGAAAAAATGGAGCTGGTAAATCCACGCTTTTAAAAATTCTTTCGCGAATAACAAGCCCAACAAAAGGTATTGCAAAAATAAAAGGCCGCGTAGGCTCTCTTTTGGAAGTTGGAACAGGCTTCCATCCAGAACTTACAGGCAGGGAAAATATTTATCTTAATGGCGCAATTCTTGGAATGAACCGCCACGAAGTAAGCAGAAAGCTGGATGAAATTGTTGACTTTGCAGGAATAGAAAAACATTTAGACACCCCTGTAAAACGCTATTCCAGCGGTATGACGGTACGCCTCGGCTTTGCAGTTGCAGCGCATCTTGAGACAGATATTTTAATAGCAGACGAAGTTCTTGCTGTGGGAGACGCAGAGTTTCAGAATAAAGCACTTGGCAAGATGAAAGGGTTGAGTACAGGCGAAGGGCGAACGATAATATTTGTGAGCCATAATATGGTATCTGTGAAGAGTTTGTGTAATTGTGGAATTGTATTGGAAAGAGGGAAAATAAAAGAAATGTCAAATAATGTTGATAAACTAGTAACTGATTATTTAGTTGATTTTTCTGCAAAGATTAAAACATTAAGGTGGGTAAACACTGGAGAATACAATGACCCAAGCTTTACTCCAATAAGCCTAGAATTACAAGAAGAAGATGGAGCTGAAATAACAACACCTATTTGTGCAGATAAAAATTATAAGCTTAAGTTGGCATTTGAAATAAAAGAAAAGTCACCTAATTTTGAATTATATTATGTATTTTCCACTATTGACGGTGCTTATTTATTTATATCAAGCCCGCGAGAGTATAACAATAACTATCGGCCAGCAATAGGTTTAAATACTCTTTATTGCATAATTCCAAAAAATCTTCTGAATAAACAAGAGTACAATATTTCATTAGCAGTTGGTATAAATAATGAAAGAAATATTATTGATTCCACCACGTATACAATTGCATTAAGGGTAAGTGTTGTTTCAAATACAACAATGAACCTCTCAGCTCATTATAAAACCCCTATTGCTCCCAAACTTGATTGGTATACTAATTGACTGCATGTGAAAAATTATTATGATGATAAATGGGAATCTGTTCTAAAGCCCCAAAATAATCCTTTGGAAACCTAAAAAAATGAAAAATATGATAAAAAAAATTATAAAAAGACTTTTTTTCAAGCAGACTGATAACCGATTTCAAATCCTTGAACGTCAACTCCAAACCCTTGAACATCAAAATCTAATAATAAAAACACTTTTAAAACAAGCCATAAAAATGACTACAGGCGTAGATTTTTATGGACAGGTCAATCAAGATATGATTGCATATATGTTCTTTGGTGGCAAAAAAGAAGGGTTCTTCGTTGATGTCGGTGCCAACGATGGTAAAACAATTAATAACACTTTGATTTTTGAAAAACTCGGCTGGCAAGGTATTTGCGTAGAGCCTTTACCGGATATATTTAATAAACTAAGAGCAAATCGCCATTGTGATTGTTATAATGTAGCTATTTTTGATATAAGTGAAAAAAATTTAGAATTTGATCGTGTTATAGGAGCAGATATGCTTAGTGTTTTGAGCAGCCAAATGACTGATGCACACAAGAATCATATAACTTATGAAAAGGGTAAAATTGAAAAAATATTTGTTAAAACTTTAACGTTTTCAGATTTAATGAAAAATTATCCAGATAGAAAACATATAGACTTTCTATCTTTAGATGCAGAGGGCGCCGAAATACCTATTTTAAAAACTATAGATTTTGATTATTTTAGCTTTGGTCTAATAACAGTAGAAGACAATGATGGGGGTAATACACTAGAAAATTTCATGAAAGAACGAGGATATAAAGTATATTTAAAATTGGGATTAGATACAATGTTTGTGCCAAATAGTTTTAGCTCTAATTATTATATTTATTTATGAAAATAGCAATTTTAGCAGGCGGTTATGGAACTCGCCTTTCCGAAGAGACAAATTTACTCCCCAAGCCCATGGTAGAAATTGGCGGTCGTCCGATTCTTTGGCATATCATGAAGACATACTCCTATTGGGGTTTTAACGAATTTGTGGTTCTTACCGGCTATAAGTCCCATGTTATTAAGGATTATTTTATAAATTATTACACACGATATTCAGATATCACTATTGATATGACAGATAATACAGTTGAGCTTCATAATATAAGAAGCGAACCATGGAAAGTTACCATGCTCTACACCGGACAGGATACCATGACTGGAGGCAGACTTTTGAAGGCGAAAGGTTTTTTGGGGAACGAGCGATTCATGCTTACCTATGGAGATGGAGTAAGCGATGTAAATGTTCCAGCATTGTTGGATTATCATGTGAAAAAGCAAAAAATTGCAACACTTACCGCGGTTCAGCCAACTGGGAAATTTGGTGCTATTTCGATAACAGAAAACGGAAGTATTACTTCTTTTAGGGAGAAACCAATTGGTGATGATAATTGGATCAATGGTGGCTTTTTTATAATGGAACCACAAGTTTTTGATTATCTAGCAGAAGGCGAAACAACAATTTTGGAGCGGAAGCCAATGGAGCAATTAGCTGAAGATGGGCAATTAAATGCGTATAAGCATTCGGGTTTTTGGAAGGCAATGGATACTTTACATGATAAAAATGAATTAACCAATCTGTGGACAAAAGGAAAAGCTCCCTGGGCATTATGGTTAAAATAAAATGATAGACATTTCTTTTTTTAAAGAGAAAAAAGTTTTTCTAACCGGACATACAGGTTTTAAGGGAGCTTGGCTGTGTCATATTTTGATTAACGCCGGGGCTGATATAACAGGTTATGCACTTGAGCCACCAACGAATCCATCTCTTTTTGAGCAAACAGGAATAGAAAAAAAAATCCGTTCTATTGTCGGAGATATTCGCAATAGAGATATTTTGATTAAGTCTGTGCGAGAAGCTAAGCCAGAAATCATTTTTCATATGGCTGCGCAGCCGCTGGTGCGTTGTTCTTATCGCGAACCTGTTCTTACCTATGAAACAAATGTTATGGGAACTATAAATATCCTTGAGGCGACTCGGCTTACTCAATCAGTAAAATCATTTGTGAATATTACTACCGATAAAGTGTATGAAAATAAAGAGTGGCATTGGGGATATCGGGAAAACGAAAATCTTTGCGGATTTGATCCCTATTCAAACAGCAAGTCTTGCAGTGAGCTGGTAACGTATAGCTACAAAAATGCCTTTTTTTCGGATAAAAACTCTCCTGCTATATCTACTGCTCGTTCTGGCAATGTTATAGGCGGCGGGGATTATGCCGCGGACAGAATTATTCCTGACTGTATTCGGGCAGCAAGCGAAGAAAAGGAAATTGTTGTACGCAACCCGCATTCTACACGCCCGTATCAACATGTATTGGAGTGTATTTCGGGGTACTTGCTTCTTGCAGAAAAACAATATAACAATAAACCCCTTGCAGGTGCATATAATTTTGGTCCTGATGATGAAGGCTGCGTTACAACTGGGATGCTTGCTGAGTTGTTCTGCACTGCCTGGGGGCATGATGCAATATGGCGCGTTCAGGGAGACAGTGGTCCTCACGAGGCTAATTTCTTGAAGCTGGATTGCTCAAAATCAAAAGTAGTCTTGGGATGGAAACCTCGCTGGGGTATTAAGACAGCAGTTGAAAAAACCGTGGAATTTGCTAAAGTCAATACAGATAATGAAAGATTAACTTGCGTTGAACGGCAGATACACGAGTATTTTGGAGAACAATATGTTTGAATCTATGACCAAAGAACAAGCTGCACAGCATATCCTTAACAGTGTGAAAGAATATTGCAAGACATTCATGCAGCAACCACAGTACAAAGATGGGGATCGCATAACTTATGCGACCAGAGTTTTTGACGAAAATGAAATAGTAAACTTAATTGACAGTTCTCTGGAGTTCTGGCTTACTTCCGGGCGTTATGCCGAGCAATTTGAAAAAAAGCTTGCTGATTATCTTCAAATACCTTTCTGCGCACTGGTTAACTCTGGCTCCTCTGCAAACCTTATTGCTTTTATGGCACTCACATCTCCTTTGTTGGGCGAACGGGCTATAAAACGAGGCGATGAAGTAATAACTGTTGCTGCTGGTTTTCCTACTACCGTTACACCTATTTTGCAATTCGGGGCAGTACCGGTATTTGTAGATGTTACCATCCCCCAATACAATATTGATGTTTCACAACTGGAAAAAGCCTTATCCCAAAAAACAAAGGCTATAATGCTGGCACATACATTGGGCAATCCTTTTGACCTACATACAATAAAGGCTTTTTGTTCTAACCATAATCTATGGCTTATAGAGGACAACTGCGATGCTTTAGGTTCGATCTATGCTATAGATGGCATTATAAAATATACTGGAACTATTGGAGATATCGGAACTTCTAGTTTTTACCCGCCCCACCATATGACTATGGGCGAAGGCGGAGCAGTGTATACCTCAGATCCTTTGCTTCATAAGATAATGTTATCGTTACGAGACTGGGGAAGAGACTGTGTTTGCCCTTCGGGCAAGGATAATCTCTGCGGGCAGCGGTTTAGTCAGCAGTGCGGTGAGCTGCCATTTGGATATGATCATAAATATGTTTACAGCCATTTTGGATATAATTTGAAAGCCACGGATATGCAAGCTGCTATAGGGTGCGCGCAACTAGAAAAGTTTCCTTCTTTTATAGAAAAGCGTAAATCTAACTGGCAGCGCCTATATAGTGGACTGAAGGATTTACAAGATAAATTAGTTTTACCCGAAGCAGCGCCGCATTCAGATCCAAGCTGGTTTGGTTTTTTAATTACATGCAAAAAAGGTGTTGATCGTAATAAACTTGTCCGGCATCTTGAAAACAAGAATATCCAGACGAGGATGCTTTTTGCCGGAAATTTAATAAAACAACCATGTTTTAATGAACTGCGAAAAGCAGGCACTGGATATCGTGTTGTTGGGACATTGGAAACAACGGATCGCATTATGAGTGATACCTTCTGGATTGGTGTGTATCCCGGCATGACTACAGAAATGCTTGATAAAATGATTGAAATGATAAGAGGGTTTTTGCAATAAATGAATATGAAGGTAAGTGACTATATAGTATCTTTTTTTGCATCGCATCATATCGAATATATATTTGGTTATCAGGGTGGAATGATAACTCATCTTGTAGATTCAATAAGTAAGAACAAGAATGTACAATTTATTCAATGTTATCATGAGCAAACCTCTGCTATTGCAGCTGAAGGTTACGCTAGAGCATCAGGAAAATTTGGAGTAGCTATTTCTACAAGCGGTCCTGGCGCTACCAATATGGTAACTGGAATCGCAAATGCTTATTTTGATTCTGTCCCTGTAATCTATATTACTGGCCAGGTCAATACCAATGAATATAAATACAATAAAAAAATCAGGCAATTAGGATTTCAGGAAACAAATATTGTTTCCATAGTTAAGCCAGTTACAAAATATGCAGTAATGATAGATGATCCAAACAATATAAAATATGAGCTTGCGAAAGCTGTACATATAGCAACGACAGGTCGAAAAGGTCCTGTATTACTGGATATTCCCATGAATATTCAACGCAGTGAGATACAAATTTCCAATATCCCTTCATATGATTGTTCATGCGTTAAACCTAACTTGGATATCTCTGCAGCAAAACAGGCTTTTACATTGCTGCAAAATGCAAAGCGACCGCTTGTTTTATGTGGTGGCGGTATATTAGCAAGCAAAACCACTGATAAAGTTAATGATTTTCTAGTTACTACAAATTTGCCCTACGTCGTTTCTCTCATGGGAAAAGGCAGTGTTGATGAAACAAAAAATAATTTTGTCGGCATGATAGGAAGTTATGGTAATCGATGTGCAAATATTATATTTTCCAATGCAGATGTCATTCTTGTTTTGGGTTCAAGACTTGATCTGAGACAAACAGGAAATAGAAATATTGACGCTTTTAGACGAATGTTTTTTATACATGTTGATATCGATACTGAGGAATTACAAGAAGACTCAATTAAAAACAAACTTGCTTTGAATGCCGACATCGGAGACTTTATTGAAGTATGGGAATCAAATAAAACAACATTTTTATTTGGTGATAATGATTGGCTGTCTTTTTCTTCGGCTATTAAAAAAAAGTATTCTCAAAAAAAAGATATTGAACGTTTTCTTAACGAGAATGAACCATATCTTGCTCTTGAAAAAATAATGTCAACTGCTGATGACAATACAATATTTACTGTTGATATAGGTCAAAACCAAATGTGGTCTGCACAAGTTTTACAACTGAAATCAGAGCAGCTTTTCTTTACAGGCGGTGGATTAGCCCCAATGGGGTATGCGTTACATGCAGCGATAGGCGCTTCATTTGCTTCGCCGGAAAAACAAATTGTATGTATTATGGGCGATGGTGGTTTTCATATGGCATTGCAGGCTCTTTTGCTCATCTCTCAATACAAATTAAGGATAAGCATTTTTGTGTTGAATAATTATTCTCTTGGAATGATTACGCAATTTCAAACTTTGTATTTTGATTCAAACATGGCAGGTACGGTTAAAGAAGGCGGGTATGAGGTTCCTGATATAGAATACATAGCCAAAGCGTGCCGCCTGGACTATGTGCGTATTGATGACGTTGTTAGTCAAAAACTGCCCGATAATTCTGTTGGTAAGATTGTTGAGATATCGCTAAAGAAGCTGACAACCGTTGTACCAAAATTAGAATTTGATCAGCCTTTATATAATATGCTGCCATACTTGAATGATGATGAAATAAAAAAAATAACAGAATTAAGTAAGTATAATAAATGAAAACGATTGTTATTACAGGTGCAACGGGTATGATAGGCTCTACCCTGGCAAGATATGTGTTAGAGCAGGAGATGGAAGTCCTCTGTGTAGTAAGAAAAAAGACAGCTCGGCTGGGTAATCTTCCTCAATCGAAACGATTAAAAATCATTTATGCGGATTTATCAGAATATAATCATCTTGAAATTTCAGGCACTTATGATGTTTTTTATCATTTCGCATGGGGAGAAACTTTCGGCGTTTCTCGGAATTGTGCAAGTGCACAGGTAATTAACATACAATATACTTTGGATGCTGTCCGGCTTGCCAAGCGTCTTGGATGTAAAAAATTTATAGGCATAGGATCACAAGCTGAATGCGGTATTATTTCAGAGCCACTTAAAGCAGAAATGCCGGTGAATCCAGAAAGTGCATACGGTATAACAAAATATGCGGCTGGTAAATTAAGCCGCCTGCTTTGTGCGCAACTTGGTATGCAGTTTAATTGGGTAAGGATTTTAAGCATATTTGGTCCAAAGGATGGCAATCATACATTAATAATGTATACGATTAACGAATTACAAGCAGGGCGTTCGCCTGAATTTACTAAATGCGAGCAAATTTGGGATTACTTGTACTGTGATGACGCTGCCCGTGCGTTACTTGCTGTTGGAGAAAAAGGTTTTAGCGGAAAAACATATCCATTAGGATCAGGAAAAGAAAAAAAATTGTCGGAATATCTGGAATTGATTAGGGATATTGTTGCGCCGGATATCTCACTGCAGTTTGGCAAGAAAGAGTATTATCCGCATCAGCCCATGTATCTTTGTGCTGATATTTCTGAATTGACTGCTGATACCGGCTGGAAACCTGAGATTTCATTTGAAGAAGGGATAAGAAAAATAATTGAAAAATAAATTATTAACAATTGTAAAAAGACAATGAATATATGAATCTTCTAACAATCGCTATTTTAACATACAATCGATCGCACTATTTAAAAAAAATGTTAGATTCTGTTCAGTATCAAACATATAATAAATTTTTTGCGATTATTTACGATAATGGTTCAACAGATAACACATCTGAAATTATTAAACCATATCTCGAAGACAAACGCTTTTCTTATCACAGAGAAGAAACAAATTCACCAAATATGTTTAATTTAATATTTGAACAGTGTCAAACAGAATATTTATTAATTGTTCACGACGATGATATTATGCTTCCGACAATGGCTGAAAAAGAAATAGCGATACTTGAAGCAAATAAAAATATTTCTATTGTATCAACAAATATAAACATTATTGATGGGAATGATACTATATCATGTTTTAAAGCATTAAAAACTCCTGTAAATGAAATGGATTTTATAACACGAAAAAATGAATATATAAATTTTTATATTAATGAAATTAATTACATTGTATGTCCTACGGTTATGTTTCGTATGTCAGTGATTAGGACCTATAACATTTGCTTTAAGCCCGAAGTTGGAAAATCTTGCGATACTTTTTTATGGCTTGAGCTTAACCAATTGCCATATGAGTTTTACTACATAAACGAGGCTCTTTATAATTATCGCTACCATGATACACAAGATAGTAAAAACAATTTATCCATGGTCCCGCTTTTAAAAATACCAGTTTATGATTTATTAATTAAAAACAATTATCCAAAACAAACTATTTTTGCATGGATAAGATATGTAAATAATTTCACTATAGATGTTTTACAAAAACAACCAAATATAAAATATGCATATAATCAAATACGAAATAAAATTTTTATAAAAAGAAAATTAGAATTTATCTTTAAAATTAAGATATTTTGTTTAGTATATTTTTATAGCTTACATAGGAAAATAAAAGATGGAAAAAATAAAATATTTAGAAAAATTAAAAATACTTTGAAAAGAATACTGATTCCTACTCCAGCATATTTTGACAGACATAAAATTTATGGTAAATACTATTATCCCCATTATAATAAGCATATAATGCTGAGTAATATTTACCCAGAAATGTTTAATAAAGAAGGAGAAAAAATAGAATTATATTTTATCCGTGATTCTCATGGATCTCACCTTGTATATTCTGATTCAAGATATTTTAACTGGGATAGATATAATTTTGGTTTAGATACTCACTTTTATACACACAATTCTATGCTTGAAACTATGGGGGCTCCTGTCAAAAAATTTGGAATGCTTGTTGAGGCAGAAGTAATTGTTCCAGATGACTATAAAATATTTTCTAAAAACAAAGGATTAGAGAATGACTTTAATCTAATTTTCACATATTCTGATAAAATATTGGAGAGCATTCCAAATTCACGCTATGTTCCATATTATATTAGACCCTGGTATGGTTTTTCTTATATGATGGAAGATTCAAGCGGGGCTAAAATATCAAAAACCAGTCTATCTATTGAAAACTGCAAAAACAAAACAAAAAATATTTCTATGATTGCTTCTGGGAAAAATTTTGTCCCATTACATCGTTTTAGAAATGCTATAGCAATGCAATGTAAAACACAAAAAATAGCTGATACTTATGGAACTTTTGACGGCGGAAAATATTGTGATATTTCAGAGCCTTTCAAGGATTACAGATTTTCGATTGTAGTAGAAAATGAAATAACATCATATGGGTTTACTGAAAAAATTACTAACTGTTTTGCTGCAATGACAATTCCTGTATATTTGGGTGCTTCTAAAATAGACAAGTTATTTAATATAGACGGAATTATACAATTTTCCGCTAAGGATGATATTAAAGATATTGTAAAAAAATGTACAAAAGAATTTTATGAAGAACGTATACCTGCAATTATTGACAATTTTAACAGAGTAAATATTAATAAAAGCGCAAACGATATAATTTATGAAAACTATTTAAAAACAGATGTTGGAAAGATAGCCCCAGAAGAATTATTAAAAAGGCTTGTGTGAATATGAAAGTAATGACAATTGTTGGCACACGACCAGAAATAATTAAGTTAGCATTAACTATAAAAGAACTGGACAAATATACAAACCATATTATTGTTCATACAGGACAGAATTATGATTACGAGCTGAATGAAGTTTTTTTTAATGACCTTGAACTTCGCAAGCCAGACTATTTTCTGGCTGCGGGTGCGGAAAATGCTGCAAAAACAATAGCAAATGTTATTGCTAAATCCGATGAAATCATGGAAAAAGAAAAACCAAATGCTGTTTTATTATACGGCGATACTAATTCTTGCTTGTCAATAATTTCCGCAAAACGGCGAAAAATTCCCATATTTCATATGGAGGCAGGTAATCGTTGTTTCGATCAACGTGTTCCCGAAGAGATTAATCGCAAAATCGTAGATCACTTAGCGGATATTAATTTGGTTTTAACCGAACATTCAAGAAGATATTTGGAGCGCGAAGGGATAAGACCGGAGACAATAATAAAAACCGGGTCTTCCATGAAGGAGCTATTAAATAAATATATGCCCCGTATTGATAATTCTAAAATATTAGATAATTTAAAATTATCAAAGAAAAATTATTTTGTTGTAAGTTCGCACCGCGAGGAAGTTGTTGATAAACCAGAAAACCTGAAAAACCTTATAGAATCTCTTAATGCGCTTGCAGAAAAATACAATTATCCAATAATATTTTCTCTGCATCCACGGACCAAAAACCGCCTTGAAAACAATAATGATATTACAGTAAGCGACAAAATTATCTTTTCAAAACCATTTGGCTTTATTGATTATATTTGTTTGCAAAAAAATGCTTTCTGCGTATTGTCAGACAGTGGAACTATTACAGAAGAAAGCTCTCTTTTGGGCTTCCCTGCAATAACCACCAGAAATGTACATGAAAGACCGGAAGGAAACGATGAAGCAACACTGATTATGGCGGGTTATCAAAAAGATAGAGTTTTAAAAGCCGTTGAGGTTGTTACTTCACAGTTTAAAAATAAAGAATTGTTTAACATAATAGCTGACTATGAAGTCGATAACGTATCGAAAAAAATTGTTCGCCTAGTTTTAAGTTACATTGATTATATAAATGAATTTGTATGGAGAAAATAAGGTGAAGGTATTATTCATTGGTGATAATGATCTAATTTCAAAAAGATTCAATGGTTATGATTACCATGATATGTTAAAGAACTATAATATTGAGTCTTCTATGTTAGTAGAGCATAAATTGTCCAATGCTGATTTTGTACAACGTGTTGACTCAAAAATAGATAATTTTACAATTGCTATAATAAAAAACAAGTTGTTTCTTGAGGCAGACATTATTCATTTACATTTAATACACAATACCCCATTTGATATAAACTATCTCCCAGTAATAACCAGATTAAAACCAACAGTAATTACTTTGCACGATCCTTTTTTTTTAAGCGGACACTGTATTCATCACTTTAGTTGCAAAAAGTGGAAAATACATTGTGTGGATTGTGAATACCTTGATATTCCTTTAGCAGTAAAATATGATGATACAGCTTTGAAGTTTTTTATAAAAGAATTTGCAATAAAAAATGCATTCATATCTGCTATTGTGGCTTCTGGCTGGTTATTTAATTTGATTAAGCAATCACCAATATGGAAGGAAAAAAATATCTATAAACTGCCTTTTGGGGTTGACCAAAATGTTTTTAAACCAGCAGATATTAAAATTGCAAAAAAAAAACTTGGTATAAAAGATGACACAATTACATTAATGTTCAGAAGCCAAAATAATATTTTTAAAGGTATGGATATTATAAAATATGCTCTTGATAATATTCAAACAGAAAAAAAAATTACTTTGATAACCGTTGGAGAGACAGGGCTTTTAAATGAACTGAAAAATAAATTTATAATTAAAGAATATGAATGGACTACTGATGATAATTTTCTTTCACAGTTATATCAAGCATCTGATATTTTTCTTATGCCATCAAAACAGGAAGCATTTGGATTAATGGCTATTGAAGCGATGTCTTGTGGAAAAATGGTGTTGACTACGAAAAATACAGCATTAGAATATACAACCAACCACCCTGACTGTGGTTTTGCAGTAGAGCACAATGCCACAATTTTCACACAGGAATTACAGCGTTTATTGAATAATATGGATGAGGTAAAAAAGCGAGGAAAAAAAAGCCATGAATTTGTTCAAAATACTTACCGGCAAGAAGTTTTCTTTACAAATCTTCTGTGTATTTATAAAGAAACTATAGAAAAACATCATTTATCTCTTGCTGTTAACGAAAAAGAAAATATGAATTTAGTTGTTTCTCAATTATGCAAGTACAATAATGATTACCAAAATATATCAATTGTATCAAAAAAAACAATGACAAATCCTATAAAGCAAATTTTTAGACTTATCAAAAGGAAATTATGTTCAAAAATAAAACTCTTTTAATAACCGGCGGAACAGGTTCTTTTGGTCATGCTGTTCTTGATCGGTTTTTGAATTCAGATATAAAAGAAATCAGAATTTTCAGCCGGGATGAGAAAAAACAAGATGATATGCGGCATGAATTGAATTCTGATAAGGTAAAATTTTATATTGGCGATGTCAGGGACAGGCAGTCTGTTGATAACGCAATGATAGGTGTTGATTATGTTTTCCATGCCGCTGCTTTGAAACAAGTTCCTTCTTGCGAATTTTTTCCAATGCAAGCGGTTCAGACTAATATTGTCGGAGCCAATAACGTAATAGAATCAGCAGTCGAATATAATGTGAAAAAAGTAATAGTTCTTAGCACTGACAAGGCCTGTTACCCTATAAATGCTATGGGAATATCAAAAGCAATGATGGAAAAAATTGCTATTGCAAAAGGACGTGCATTGGGGCATGATGCTTCTACTGTAATTTGCGCTACACGATATGGTAATGTTATGGCAAGCAGGGGATCGGTAATTTCTTTATGGATAGAGCAGATAAAAGCAAACAAAGAAATAACTATTACTGACCCTAATATGACTCGATTTATGATGACTCTTGATAATGCAGTAGACTTGGTATTATATACTTTTGAACATGGTCAAAATGGGGATTTGTTCATTCAGAAAGCTCCTGCTGCTACTTTGGAAACACTATTTGAAGCATTAAAGGAATTATACTCTGTAAAAGCGAAATTCCGAATTATTGGAACACGACATGGCGAGAAACTTTATGAATCTTTGGTTACACGAGAAGAGATGGCAAAAGCCATTGATATGGGTAATTATTTCCGCATTCCCTGTGATGATCGAGATTTAAATTACGAAAAATATTTTGCTAATGGAAAAGAAATAATTGAGACAATAAATGATTATCATTCACACAATACACATCGCTTAACTGTATCGGAAATGAAAGAGTTGTTATTGAAGCTTGATGTAATAAAAAGAGATATTGGAGATAAGCAATGAAAAAGATAGCGATTCTTGGCATAGAAGGTATGCTTGGCAGTGCAGTATTCAAAATTTTCAACCAGAGTAAATTTAATGTAATCGGTATTAATAGAAAAATGCTGGATGCTCAAACAGCTCAGGTCAATGAGATAAAGAGTGTTGTTGGAGATTGTGATTATATTATAAATTGCATTGGAATAATAAAGCCCTATATTCGTGATGATAATCCTTTTGAAGTTGAGCGGGCAATCCAGATCAATGCTTTGTTTCCGCACAAACTTTCACAATGCGGGGCAAGGGTGATACAAATAGCTACAGATTGTGTATATGACGGAATTGAAGGTAATTACTGTGAAAAAGATAAACATAATGCCCTTGATGTATATGGAAAAACAAAAAGTCTTGGCGAAGTTTCTACTGAAAATTTTTTGAATCTTCGCTGTTCTATTATCGGTATCGAAAAAGAGAACAAACTTTCGTTGTTGGAATGGTTTAGGAACCAGCCACAAAATGCCACAGTGAATGGCTTAAAAAATCATTTTTGGAACGGAGTAACAACTTTTGCATTTGCAAAAATATGTAAAAGTATTATTGAAAATGATGCCTGGTTTTATGACTTGCAACATATAATTCCTGCCAATGAAATGAATAAAGCAAATATGCTAAAAATATTTGCTAAAGTATTTTCAAGAGAAGATATAAATATAAAAGAAATCAATGCAGAAGAAAGCATTAACAGGACTCTAAATACGCTTAATGTATCTAGGAGCAAACAGCTTTGGAAATTAGCTGGCTATAACACTATTCCCACAATTGAAGCGCTAATAACGGAGATTAAAGAATATGAATAATTTTTATCCTTTGGTATCAATTGTGATCCCTGTTTACAATGGTTCAAATTATTTACAATGCGCAATAGACAGTGCTCTGGGGCAAGACTATGAAAATATAGAAGTTATTGTCGTAAACGACGGCTCAACAGATAACGGCGAAACTGAAAAAAATTGCTCTTTCATATAATCCGCAGTTCAATTTACAAATGTAATAAACAATCTAATTGAAGGAGAAAACTCTTTGTTTGAAACCGTAGAAAAAATTTTGAACCAAATAAAACTTGGAGAAGACAGTTTGTTTGAGCTGAAAAATCTTGAGTTCGCAGGTGGGTTGGTTCCATATCGCAATTCTATGTCAGATGAATTGGCGGCAATGGCTAACACAAAAGGAGGCGTATTCATTATAGGTGTTGATGATAAAACGCGTGAGATAATCGGTATTCCAATTGATAAATTGGACCTGACAGAAAAGTGGTTGCGTGATATTGTTACCGATTTAATAAACCCGCCTTTAGAATGTATTGTACGAAAAATTTCCATTACCGATGAAAATGACAAAGACAAGAACATAATAAAAATAGATATTCCCCAAAGCATTTTTGTTCACAAAAGCAGTAACGGTTATTTTACTCGAATTGGAAGTTCCAAACGAGAAATGAAGCCGGAAGTTTTAGCTCGTCTTTTTCAGCAAAGGTCTCAAAATAGACTGATTCGTTTTGATGAACAAATTGTTATGAGTACACAATTATTTGATTTGGATAAGAAGCTATGGGAACGTTTTCGTACTACACTTTCTCCCGAAGATAATAATGAGTTTTTAACAAAGTTGAAGCTTGCAGATTATAGTGAAAATGGTGAAATTCACCCGACAATTAGTGGAATATTATTGTGCTCTGACTCGCCCGAAAATTTTATTCCAAATGCTTTTATTCAAGCGGTTTGTTATCTTGGCGACAATAATAATTCCGAACAGTTAGATATGCAAGATATTACCGGTCCTCTTGATATACAAATAAAAGATGCTTGTAAATTCGTAAAACGAAATATGCGAGTTTCCGGAATTAAAGATCCTGCGCGAACGGAATTTCCGCAGTATTCTTTGAGTGCGGTTTTTGAAGCGCTTGTAAATGCCGTTGCGCATCGGGATTACTCTATTTACGGCTCAAAAATAAGATTGCATATTTTTTCGGATAGGTTGGAAATTTATTCGCCAGGAGCGATTCCAAACACAATGACTTTAGAAAGTTTGCCGCTTCGACAATATTCGCGGAACGAGTTGATTAGCTCTTTACTTGCCCGCACGCCAATGAATTTTGATACGGTAGATACTTATCGAAAGTTTATTATGGACAAGCGAGGTGATGGTGTGCCGATTATATATTCAGAAAGTATTTCCGTTTCCGGTAAAAAGCCTGTGTATGAATTGCTTGACGATACAGAATTAAAGTTGACTATTTTTGCAGGTGGAAAGTAAATGATTTACCCCAAAATATCAATAGTTACGCCTTGTTATAATTCCGATAAATATTTGGAAGAAATACATGAATTTAGATTATTCGCGAATTTGATTATGATGTAATAGTAAAGAGATATATTAAATTGTATAAAAAAATAATAAAATAGTCAAAGCAAAATTATAAAAGAAGTTTATTTGTTTTTAAAAAAATTGCTGGTGGCATGAAAATAATTAACTTAAGTTATATTATTACACTCGAAATAATATAAAATATTTGCCTTATGTAATTGAAAGATTATTGCAAGAAGTTCAATCGGATGAAGAAATTCTTGTTGTTGACTCTAATAGCACTGATGGAACAAAATAGTATTTAAATGAGTTATTTGAAAAAAAACGCATTCATAAATATCTTTCTGAATAAGATTTTGCTCAGGCACATGGATGCAATAAAGCTTTGCTGATGGCAGAAGGGAAATTATTAAAGATAATAAATGATGATATATTTTTTTATGAAGGAATAAGGAAGTGTAAAAACTTCATGCTGGAACATCCTGAAGTTGACTTAATTGGACGCTTTTAATAAATGGAAAACCGACAGAACGCCTTTTACTTTTTGTGATTTGGGACTAATGATAAGAAAATCATCTTTAGCATATTTAGGACTTTTAAATCCTGCTTTTTTTCGACTGGATGCTGAATATACTTTAAGAGCTTCTGCTTTGCCTAAAACTCGAATCGCATGGTATACAGGGTATTGTTGGGTAAGAATAGAAAATGAAATGAGTCTTGCTAAACGATATCCTAAAAATATGGTTGATGAATGGGAAAAATTAAAAATGATTTATTTAAGAAAATCATCATGGGCAAATGGGTTTTTGTTTGGTGTCTTAAGAAAAGTTAAAAAAGGTATAAAAAAATACTTTCGGCACCTAAAATAAAAAAACAAGAAAAAGCTATAGCTGAATATTCATGGGAAGAATTTTGTAAAAAGACGGAACTGTGGCTGGAAGAAAAAAATAAAAGTATTAACGCTACTTTTTATTATTAAGAGAGTAATTAGTGAAAAGAATATGAGTAATTTTCATCCGCTGGTATCAATTGTAATCCCTGTTTATAATGGCTCAAATTATTTACAATGCGCAATAGAAAGCGCTCTCGGACAGGATTACGACAATATCGAAGTTGTTGTCGTAAATGATGGCTCAACAGATAATACTGAAGAAATAATAAAAAGCTATGGTGATAAAATAAGGTATTTTTCAAAAGAAAACGGCGGTGTTGCCACTGCTTTAAACATGGCTATACGAAACGCTAGAGGTGAATATATTTCCTGGCTGTCACATGATGATTATTATTTTCCGAATAAAGTTTCAAGACAGATTGAAGAATTGGGAAAAATTAATGATCGAGAGAAAATAATTCCTTATTGCAATGTAAAAGAAATAAACTTATTTAACAATGAAATTAACTCTAAAGTAAAGACATTCAAGTCAACAACGTTAAGTAAACTAGATAGTTTAAAAATTTTATATGTTTGCGAATTACATGGGTGTTCTTTATTAATCCCAAGAGAAGTTTTTTATTCGGTAGATTTCTTTGATTCAAACTTAAGAACTACACAAGATTATTTTTTATGGTTCAAACTTATTTTTAATGATTATTTATTTTTCTATATAGATGAATTATTATTAGCTTCACGGATTCACTCTGAGCAAGATTCAATAAAAAATATAGATATTTGTCATAAAGAAGGCCGTGAACTATGGAAATATGCTTACTCTTTGTTTCATAAAGACATAACAAAGGCATATGATCCAGACAAGGTATTCTTTAAGAATAGTGGTTTTTTGCCTACTAGTGAATCATTTATGCAAAAAATTAATATAAAATTGAAAAAAATAATCAAAATGTTTTCTTCAAAGAATAAACATGTTTTGAGGTAAAAAAATTAAAAGTAAAATTGTATTATTTTGTAAATCATATTCAGGAGATTTAGAGAGACTTTGTATTTTAAAAAAGTCTATTGATAAATTCAATTGCGACAAAATTCCATTTTATATATCATGCCCCCAGAAAGATACTTTTTTATTCAAAAAAAGGTTATGTACCGGAGCAGAATCTTATGATTTAATTTTTGTTACTGACGAAAATGTTCTAGGAATAGATAATGATTATATACAGAATTGGTACTCACAACAAATAGTAAAATTAAGTTTTTTTAAATTAGGTATTTGTGATTTTTATATCAGTATTGATTCAGATTGTTATTTCATTCAAAATTTTTTTATTTCGGACTTTCTGTATGACTTAAATACCCCATATACTCCTGTAAGTGTCTGTAGAGATAAAGATTCTTTCCTAAGTGTAATTAAACAAAAAAATTTTTTTTCCAGAGAAGGTAAGAATTACTTGTGGATAAGAATGCCAATAGTATTGTCGTCCGTTGTTCTTGGAAAATTTGAAAATTACTTACTTTCCAAAAAAATGAATTTTAATGATTTAATTAATTTAGCCCCGTCAGAGTATAATTGGTATGGTGAGTTTTTGTTTTTTTTGAAACCATTTGAAATAATACCTGTCGATGGCTTTTTTGCTGAATTTCATACTGAACGAATTTATCAAAACTCTAGACGCCGAATTGATATTCAAGATCTAATTGATAAAGGTTACCTTGGGATAGTTATGCAAAACGGTTGGGTTAAGGATAATATTTATAAACCGGCTCTATTAATACGTGCTTACAAATTATTTTATAGTATTTATGATAAGCTTCATACAAGAGATTTTTCTATATCCCAATATATAAACCATAAGATTAAATGGTTTTTTAAAAAAATAACGAATAAAATATCGAATCCATATTGCTTATTTCTGTTTATAACTCATAGAGTTAAACCAAATACAGTTTTACTTATGGAACTAAATCCATGCCACACAGAAGTGATGCCTGGTTATACAAAATATTTGCTAGATTCAGGTTTTAATGTAGATACCTTGATGATTCCAGAAATGAGTAAAGAAAAAGTTTTTTGCAAATATAAGCATAAAAATGTAAAGCATTTTAAAATTGATAGAGAGAGTATTAAGAAATTACAATTTTCAAAAAAATTAAATAAATACACTCATATATGTGTAACATCTTGGCATTTATATTATCAAAATATTGCAACCAGAAAAAACTTTCAAACTTTTCCTGAATTTTACCCAAATTTAAATACTATAAAAAGCAGATTAATTTTTGTTGTACATGAACAGGATGATTTGAGTAATTATATTACGCAATATTCTTTTATTTCACTTGCGCCCCTGGGTGGCAAATATAAACCAGTAGTAGTAAATCCTCATTATTATGGGTCAATTAAAATAACACCAAAAAATGAAAAAATAATTCACTTTATTATTGTAGGAAATTTAGAAAAAGACAGGAGAAATTATGAATTGCTTAACAGAGCTTGTGATTATTTAATTAACCTGAATATAACAAATTTTAAAATAACGGTTATTGGAAGAGGGGAAGCCATGATAAAAAATGTTTTTAAAAGTTATTTCAATTTATTAGGGCGTTGTAGTTTTCCAAAAATGTATAGTCATTTAGAACAAGCAGATTTTTTCCTCGCCTTGCTTGATCCTGACAATGAAGAACACAATGGATATCTTGAAAAAAGAACAAGCGGTTCCTTTCAGCTTTGTTATGGCTTTTTAAAACCAATTATTATTGCTGAAAAATTTATTACCAAGCCTGGTTTTGCCAATAATAATAGTATTGTTTATAGCAATAATAATGAATTTGGTCAGGCTTTAGAAAAAGCGATTAAAATGTCACAATCCGAATATAAACTTATGCAAAAAGAATTATTAAAATTATCACAGAAAATTAGTTCTGAATCAATTATTAATTTAAAAACAATATTTTACAAATTAAATAATGTGGTATAAATTCAAAAAGAAGATCTTGTTTGAAACATTGTAAAACTGTTGTGAAAAAAATTTTCGAGAAAACCTTTTGGCAAACGAATAACGTGTTTGTGGGAGAAAAGAAATAGACTCTAAGTTAAGGGAGCAATACATTGAAAAAAATACTTGTAACAGGTGGCGCAGGATTTATTGGCTCCCATCTGTGCGAAAGGCTATTAAATGAAGGTAACGATGTTATATGTCTTGATAATTATTTTACAGGTACTAAGAAAAACATAAGTCGCTTTATTGGAAATCCTTTTTTTGAACTTCTGCGGCATGATGTAACTTTCCCCCTTTATATAGAAGTTGATCAAATATATAACCTTGCTTGTCCTGCAAGTCCAATTCATTACCAGTTTGACCCGGTACAGACTACAAAAACATCTGTTCATGGGGCAATCAATATGCTTGGTCTTGCAAAAAGAACAAAGGCGAGAATCCTGCAAGCCTCTACATCGGAAGTATATGGAGACCCGGAAGTACATCCGCAGAAAGAGGATTATTGGGGAAGGGTTAATCCAATTGGAGTCAGAAGTTGTTATGATGAAGGAAAAAGATGCGCTGAAACACTTTTTTTTGATTATTACAGGCAACATAACGTAGATATAAAAGTTGTAAGAATATTTAACACCTATGGACCAAATATGCATCCGAACGATGGACGGGTTGTAAGTAATTTTATAGTGCAGGCTCTTAAGGGAGAAGATATAACAATTTACGGAGATGGGAACCAGACAAGATCTTTTTGTTATGTTGATGATCTTGTTGATGGATTAATAAAAATGATGGATACAGAAAAAGGATTTACCGGTCCTGTAAACCTTGGTAACCCAGGGGAATTTACAATGAACGAACTTGCGCAAAAAGTTTTAAAGCTAACGCAATCTAAATCTGCAATTAAATACTTCCCGTTACCACAGGATGACCCCAGACAAAGAAAACCGGATATAGAACTTGCGCAAAATAAATTAAATTGGGATCCGCATATACCGCTTGAAGAAGGGCTTGAGAAAACGATTAATTATTTTCAACAAACAATTAGAATTTAATTATTATGAAAAAAAAGCGAGTTTTTATAAGCAGTGTACAATCTGAATTTGCAGTAGAACGGCAAATGCTCTTTGACTATTTGACTTCTGATATTTTATTGGGGAAATTTTTTGAGCCGTTTATTTTTGAAAATGTACCTGCTGCAAATCATTTACCGTCAAATGTTTTTTTGAATGAACTTGAACAAAGCGACATATATTTAGGAATTTTTGGCGAAAAATATGGCTTTGGAGATAAATCAGGTATTTCACCAACTGAAAAGGAATTTGATTATGCAAGCGAAAAAAACAAGATTCGTTTTGTTTATGTAAAACGAGCAAAGCAGCGAGAAGCAAAAGAATCACTGTTGGTAAAAAAAGCCGAAAACGTGATTGTTCGCAGAGGTTTTGATACACAAGAACAGCTAAAAATAGCTGTCTATGCCTCGCTTGTGAATTATTTAATTGAAAATGAATATATTCGCACAGCGCCATTCGATGCAACACTAAACAGAGATGCTACGCTTGACGATATTGATGAAGAAAAAGTTCATAATTTTGTCGAAATTGCACAAGAAAAACGAAATTTCCCTTTTAACAAATCAAGCAATATAATAAATGTATTGACTCATTTAAATTTAATTAAAGGCGATAAAATTACCAATGCTGCCATTTTATTATTCGGAAAAAAACCGCAGCAATTTTTTATTACTTCCGAAGTGCGTTGTGCCCATTTTCACGGAATGGATAAGGTAAAACCAATACCATCGTATCAGGTTTATAAGGGCGATGTTTTTCATATGATTGAGCGAGCTGTTGATTTTGTGCTGTCGAAAATAAACCTCTATGTTGGCGACCGCAGTAAGAATATAAACGTTGAAGTAGAGTACGAAATTCCTAAACAAGTAGTTACCGAAGCAATTGTCAATGCTGTTGCGCATCGCGACTACACGAGTAACGGCAGTGTACAGGTGATGTTATTTGCCGACAGATTTGAGGTTTCAAATCCCGGAAATTTTCCAAGCGAACTAACTATAGAGCAATTATACACAGCACATCGTTCAATGCCGGCCAATCCATTGATTGCAGAAGCAATGTACTTACAAGGCACTATCGAACGAATGGGAACCGGAACAGAAGAAATGACCAAACAATGTATAGCAAAGGGACTTGGAAAGCCTGAATTTATTTCGAAACATGGTTTCCAGGTAGTGATAAGGCGAGAAGCTCAAGAAACTATAGGTGGTCAAATAGGTGGTCAAATAGGTGGTCAAATAGGTGGTCAAATAGGTGGTTTGACCAATAAACAAATGGAAACTTTAAACATAATAAAAGAAAATCCGTCTATTAGCCGTAAAATGTTGGCTGAGCAAATGAATGTAAATGAGTCTGCAATACAAAAACACTTGGACGCGTTAAAAAAGAAGGGATTCATTGAACGGGAAGGTAAAACAAGAGGGTTCTGGAAGATTAAGAAGAAAGGACAAGCCGGTGAATAATGCTCATAATTTTTCTGATAAACTAAAATTGATAAGATATAAAATAGTATCAACAGTTTTAAAAACGATTTCTAAAATAGCTCAAAAGAGTTTTCGAACATACAAAAAACTGGAAGTTGGCGAATCAAAAAACATAACGCATAATAGAAATACGCAAAATTTTGAAATTTTATAACACGGAAATTTTCTTAAAGACTTGCTAATTAATGTACATGAAAGCAAAATGTACTCGCCAAGATAAATATATAAATAGGTGAAGCCCAAAAGGTACTAACATGAAAGATGTGTATAACTTTGATATTCCAATACTTTTTCTCGTTTTTAACCGCCTTGATACTACAAAACAGGTTTTTGAAGAAATTCGCAAAGCTGCTCCGAAAAAGCTATATGTAGCATCCGATGGTCCGCGTGATAATAGAGAAGGCGAAAAGAAAAAGGTCGAAGCGGTTAGAGATTATGTTCTTAACTCTATTGATTGGAATTGTGAACTAATAACATTATTCCTGGAAAAAAATTTAGGGTGCGGAAAAGCTGTTTCGAACGCGATTACCTGGTTTTTTGAAAATGAAGAAATGGGTATTATATTGGAAGACGATTGTTTACCTAGTCAGAGCTTTTTTCCTTATTGTAAAGAACTATTGGGAAAATACAAAAATGATACACAGATTTATCACATTACTGGGTATAACCCATTAACATCTACAAAAACACCGTATAGCTATTATTTTGCGCGAAATCAACATTGCTGGGGCTGGGCAACATGGAAGCGAGCATGGAAGCATTATAATTTTGATATTACTGATCTGGAAGTTTTTATACAAACAAAAAAAATCAACAAAATTTTTAATAGAAATGCAGATAGAGATTATTGGTTAAACATATTTAAAAAAATGGAAAAACACGAAATAGATACTTGGGATTATCAGTGGACATATAGTATTTTCAACAATAACGGATTATGTATTAATCCTGCAGAGAATTTAATTACCAATATTGGTTTTGGTCCGGATGCAACACATACAATTACAAATGATCTAACTCTTAACAATAAACAAAGATTTGAAATAACAAAAATAACCCACCCTGATAAAATAATTGTTAATACTCATATAGTAAATGAAATAAATAGGAAAGTTATAGGTATAACGAAAATATTGTATTACAAAACTAAGATAAAACAGGTGTTAAAAAAAATTTTATTGAAGAAATGATGAAGAGTATGCCTTGTGGCATTTGTTTTGAAATTATGTTTGTTCACAACAAAACACATATGTTCAATGAGTAAGAAAAACAATATGTCAAATAATGCTATTTCAAAACACTGCAAAATCTGCGACGCAAGTATAGAATTTGTTTTTGATGGCTTAGTGTTGAATAAGTATAATGTAAGATACTTCAAGTGCAACTATTGTGGTTTTTTGCATACAGAAGAGCCATATTGGCTTGAAGAAGCATATGGTGATGCTATTACAAGTATTGATGTTGGTTATGTACAGAGAAACATAATTTATGGCAATCTATTGCCCCCTATATTGAATAAAATAACAAACCCTGATGGTAAATTTTTGGATTATGGTGGTGGCTATGGTTTATTTGTCAGATTGATGAGGGATAAAGGCTATGATTTTTATAGATATGATAAATACTGCAAAAATATTTTTGCACAATATTTTGATGCAAATGATATTGAAAGAGAAATAAAAGAATACGAAGGGGGATGGGGATATCCATTTGAAATGTTAACCTGTTTTGAGGTTTTTGAACATTTGTCCGAACCTTTGCGTGAAGTCGAAAATATGTTGAAGTATTCGAACACGATTCTTTTTTCTACAGAATTACAACCAGATATAAAACTAGCTTCTACAAGCGACTGGTGGTATTTTGCGCCAGAGGCAGGGCAACATATTGCGTTTTACACAGCATTAACATTAAAAATTCTTGCAAAAAAATTTGGATTAAATATATTTCATTTAAATAGTAATCTCCATCTGCTAACAGACAAAAATATAAATATTTCTGTTTTTGATAATAACAAACCAACATGGTTGCAACGTGCTTTACGCCGTTTGCATAGATGCTTTTTCAAACATGAAAATAGCAAAGAGAGAATTTCGCTGATTGAAAAGGACTTTTTATTTGCAAAATCAATGATTATGAATAAGAAGAGCAAATAAATATTCAAATAAGAAGTAAAAGTAAAATGACAAAAAAATATTTAATCACTGGTGTTTCTGGATTTGTTGCATATTATTTTCTTGAATATTTAAATTCTATTAAAGAAGATTGTGTTGTTCTTGGCATAGATATAAATTTGCCGAATTATAAAGTCAACACGTTTTCTAATATACAATTACATTTTACTAAAAATAATCTATTAGATTATTCAAGCCTGGAAACAATCATTGTTTCTTTTCAGCCAACTTATATTATACATCTAGCATCTTTAAGTAGCGTGGCAAAGAGCTGGATTGAGCCAATTACATCTTTTATTAATAACACCAATATTTTCTTAAATTTAGTCGAAATTCTCCGCAAGAATAATATTATGTGCCGTTTATTATCCATTGGATCATCAGAAGAATATGGTAATGTTTCCCTCGACAACATTCCTATTAAAGAATCTGCTCCTCTGAAGCCGCTTAGTCCATATGCTATTGCAAGAGTTTCTCAGGAAATGTTGTCACAGTGTTATGTTTCGTCATATAATGTAGATATAATTCTTACACGTTCATTTAATCATATTGGTCCTAGGCAGTCAGATATATTTGTAATACCTTCATTTATAAAGCAAATACTCATGGCAGAGCAATCTGATCGTGTTAGATTAATTACAGGAAATGTTTCGATAATTCGTGATTTTGTTGATGTTCGTGATGTTGTCAAGGCATACTATATGTTACTGCAAAGAGGTGTTTCTGGTGAAGCATATAATATTTGTTCCGGAACAGGAAGAAGTCTTAAAGAAATTATTGATATAATCTCTGACTTATTAAGCATAAAAATTGAAATTGAAACAGATGAAGCTAAAATACGCCCAAATGATAATAATATCATAATTGGAGATAATACAAAAATTGTAAAAGAAATTGGTTGGCAGCCGAAAATCTCGCTTGCCGATAGCTTACATGATATAATTGCTCATTGGAAATATGGATTAGAAAAAAATGAAAATTCTTTATGATCACCAAGTATTTGAAATTCAAAATATAGGTGGTATATCCCGTTATTTTTCCGAACTCCTCAAGCGTAACTTAGATGCAAAATTATCTTTGCGGTATACCGACAATGTTTACCTAAGAGAAGAGTGTTTCAAGCAATATAATTTACTTCCAAGAGCTGAATATAAGAAAAAAAAATTTTTGACAAAATTTAATTTTAAAGGAAAAGGGCGACTGATTAATTGCTATAATTATTTGTTTAATAAAAAGTCTAATAAAGATTTATCAAATGCGCATGTCAGAAGAAGAAATGATTATACGGTTTTTCATCCAACATATTATGATCCATATTTTTTAAAGCATCTGAAAGGGAAGCCATTTGTATTAACAGTATATGATATGATTCATGAGTGCCTCCAGAATTTTTTCCATTCTGATAAACACACTATTCCACATAAAGCAAAATTAATTTTAGCTGCTGACCAAATTATAACTATTTCTGATCATACAAAAAATGACTTAATCAAGTTTTTCCCAGAAGTACAGGAAAAAATAAATGTTGTTTATCTTGCTTCTTCTTTTCCAGAAATTGAATATATCAGTAAAAAAGAGAATTACATTTTGTTTACTGGTGCAAGGTGGGGATATAAAAACTTTGATACTTTTTCTCGAGCAGTGGCTCCCTTACTTAAAAAATATGATATGCATTTGATTTGTACTGGTGCGCTTTTTTCTGACGATGAAATGGAGTTGCTCAATAGCTTAGGTATTGCTGATAGAACAATTAGTAAATACGCCGCTTTAGATAATGAATTAATTAAATTGTATTCAAAAGCATCTGCCTTTGTTTTTCCATCGCTATATGAAGGATTTGGCATTCCTGTACTTGAAGCATTTGCTACAAATTGCCCTGCTGTTCTGTCTAACACCAGCTCTCTGCCTGAAGTTGGCGGTGATGCGGCATTATATTTTAATCCATATAGTATTGATGATATGCGCACTCAAATTGAACGAGTAATTTGTTCTCCAACTCTCCAAAATGAGTTAATTATTAAAGGAAAAAAACGAATAAAAATTTTCTCCTGGGAAAAGTGTTATCAAGAAACAATAGAAGTATATAAAAAAGCATTATGAAACAAATACGTAAATTATAGAAAGCCGCCGGAAAACCAAGATGTAAAATTAAGTTTTCTGCCGGGGAAATGGCGTATTGAAAGAGAGACTCTGTTAAATAAAAATCTTACATATAATTCCAGATGATAATGGGGATATTTCGGTGCAGGTAAAAAATAAGATACAACTTTATAGGAATATTTACAATGCCTAAACTATCAATAATAACAATCAACCTCAACAATTCCCAAGGCTTACGTAAAACCATCGAAAGTGTAGTCTCTCAAACATTCACGGATTTTGAGTATATTGTTATTGATGGCGGTTCTACTGACGGCAGTGTAGATGTTATTAGACAATATGCAGAAAAAATTACATATTGGGTAAGCGAACCTGATACGGGAATTTATAATGCAATGAATAAGGGTATACGCAAAGCGCGGGGAGAATATTGTGTATTTCTAAATAGCGGCGATTGGTTAATTTCTTCAACTACATTGCACGATGTTTTTATTGAAATAGAAAATTATATTCCTGCTGATATTTACTACAGCGACAGGGTTGATTCCGATGGTTCAGTTTTTAAATTTCCAAAACAAATGGGCATTAATTATTTATTGTATCATCCAATAAGTCATCAAAATTCATTAATCAAAAGAAAACTATTTTTAGAACATGGTTTTTATAATGAAAACTTGCGCCTGGCTTCTGATTGGGAATTTTTTGTAAAAGAATTATGGGAGCACAAAAGTACTTTTACTTATATTAAAACAAATATTTCTGTGTTTGATATTGATGGATTAGGATCACAGCATTCTGTTGAACAGAAAATGGAGAATATATCTTTCTTTCAGAATGTTTTCAAAGATTTATCGGATACTATATTAGAATATCAGGGTTACCGCAGATCGGCTTATGGAACAATTGCTGAAAAATATGGCAATACAAAATCACTAACATTTATATTAAAAGCATATAAGCACATATTTCCCAAAGCGCTCACGATTATGATAATATGTGCCAAGCTCGCGTCAAAAATAAAGAAATCATTTGCTACAATTAATAAACCTGTTTCTTTTTTGAGAGAAGCTATCTCCTCTTGTTTTGATAAATCAATTCGTATAAGGTTTACCAACTTTGGCGATATTCCGCATGATTTTTTCTTAATGCCTGTCTCCGAAGCTTTTTCTGCTAATCGAATTTCATATAAAACAGTAAAGTATTATAAGCCTCATATTCAATTTTTTTCGGTTTTTGGAAAAAAGAAAAAATTGCAAAAATCAAAAACAGCATGTAAAGTGTTTTTTAGCGGCGAAAATACCAATGTATATCCAAATGCAGAATATAAAGGAAATTGTGTAGAAAATGTATCGCTATCCATTGGATTTGATTACATCAAAGCAGATAATTATATTCGTTTCCCACTATGGTTGCTTTACTATTTTTCTCCAAACAATACAAAAGATGAAATAAAAAAAATATTGGATGCGTTTAAAAAACCATATGAAAAATCAAAGTTTTGCGCTCTTGTTGCGAGTCACGACAAATCCGGAATTAAGGCAAAAATCTATAATGATGTCTCCAAAATAGCCTATGTTAATTGCCCAGGAAGATTATTGCATAACGATAATACTTTGCATAAGCTATATAGAAACGATAAATCTGTTTATTTACAGCAGTTCAAATTTAATATTTGCCCGGAAAACTCAATAAGCCCGGGATATGTTACGGAAAAATTATTCCAATCTTTATACTCTGGCTGTATTCCAATTTATAATGGATGGAGTAAAGATCCTGAGCCGGGTATTATAAATCCTGATATAATTCTCTGGTATGACGCTTTGGATAATTCAAATAATAATTCTCTTTTAAATGAAATCAAGACACTCTATTTAGATGAAAAAAAATATAAATCTTTTATCAGTAAGTCTTTTTTTTGCGACACAGCAGTTGATAAAATTTTTATGCTGTTACAGTTATATAAAGATAAGTTAAAGCATACGGTAAGCGAATCCATGAAAAATATCAGAAACAAATATATGCAAGAGGAATGATGTGGTTGGGAAAAAATATCTTTGTGGATTTGCAGATAAAAGATTAAAAGCTTCTCTAGAAAGATTTGCTAAACAGGCAAAACAAATGAATGTGTATGATGGTGTTTATTTATATACCGAAGATGATTTGAATGAAGATTTTTACAATCATTTTAAGGACAAATTTAATTTGCGAGGATTCGGTTACTGGGTGTGGAAGCCGCAAATAATTTTACAAACTTTATCGAAAATGGATGAAAACGATTTGCTGCAATATACCGATATAGGATGCCATTTAAATAAAAATGGCACAAAAAGATTACGTGAATATTTTGAACTAGTTAGCCAATCTGAAACAGGATTACTCGCCTTTGATATGCCTTGGTTTACAGAAAAGCAATGGACAAAGGGCGATTTATTTGATTATTTTAATGTTAGAACACGAGAAGATATTTTTCCCAGCCAAATTGTTGGAACTGTAATGTTCATAAAAAAATGTCCTCAAAGTATTGAAATAATAAATAAATATTTGAAAGTATTTTATGATGACTTTTCACTTGTCGATGACTCCGCTTCAAAAAGTGACAATTTTCCTGAATTCCAAAAACATCGGCATGACCAGAGTGTGTGGTCAATATTGGCAAAATTAAATAAAGTACCGTGTATTTCGCATGACGAGCAATACTCTTTAGATTGGGAATCATTAAAAGAATATCCTATATGGGCAAAAAGGGATAAGAAATGGAAGTTATTGGCAAGAATAAAGAGAAAAATAAAAAAAATATTTAAAAGCTGATCTGATAAAGGAAATGAGCAATGCCGTTCTTTTCAATCATAACTCCTGTTTACAATACTGAAAAATATTTAAATGAGTGTATTCAAAGTGTTTTGTCGCAAACGTTTGCAGATTATGAATGTGTTTTGGTAGATGATGGTTCTCCGGACAACTGCCCTGCGATTTGCGATGAATATGCAAAAAAAGATAAAAGAATTAAAGTTATTCACAAGGAAAACAGCGGTCCGAGCGATGCACGAAATACAGGAATTTTGCAGGCGACCGGGGGATATGTTGTTTTGCTGGACAGCGATGACAAGTTCGCAGATAATAATACTCTTCAAAATTTATTTGATGTTATTCAAGAATATAAAACCGATGTTATTGTAAATGTAAATTGGTTTAGGTTTACCGATAACGGGAAAATAAAAAAAATTAAAAAATACAATAAAAAAATTGTTTTTGGTTTACCCAAAGAAATTGTAAGAGGTTTTGAAAAGTCAGAGTGCTGTCTTGCCCTGTGTTGGTTTGTTACCAACAGGGAATATTTAATAAAAAATAAATTGTTTTTCAAGAAAGGAATTCTGCACGAAGATGACCATTGGGTTCCACGGGTTTTATTTACAACACAGCAAAAAATAGCAGTAAATCATTCGCCGTTTTATGCTTACAGGGTAGGCAGAGAAGGCTCGACTATGGCAAAAATTTCGCCCAAAAGAGTGCTTAGTTTGCTTGAAATTGTGGATGACTTAATTGAGTGGTCGAAAGACGAAAAAACTTATACAAAAGAAGGTCGTGGTTTTATGTTAAAAAAAGCAGCAGAATTGTGTTATGAGGGAATTTATATATCACCAGAGATTAAGCATCAAGATAAAAATCTGTATCAAGATGTTTATAAAAAATTTCGTGAAAAATTGAAAACATTGCCCAAATATACAAGCAAAAAAAAGTACATAGCAATAATGCTTTTTGGTGCTGCTAATGCCAGAAGATTACAAAAAATGTATCTTGCTGTAAAAAAGCGATTTATTAAATCTGCCCGAGATTAATTTGATGAAATAGTGTTAAAGAAAATATAATAAAACCGATGCGAATACCTGAAAAAGAATCTGACACAATAGAATTTAAGTCTTCGTTCAACAAAGAAGTTATTGAAACTATTATCGCTTTTTCCAATTCCAGGGGCGGCAAGATTTATCTTGGTATTAATAATAAAAAAGAAGTTGTTGGCATACAGCTTGCTAATGAAAGCATTCAAAGTTGGATCAATGAAATCAAACAAAGTACTCAGCCTGCAATTTTTCCGGATTTTAATGTTATTGAAATTGATAGCAAAACTGTTGTAGAAATAAATGTAAGCGAATTTCCAGTAAAGCCAGTGTCTTATAAAAACAAGTATTTTATAAGAAAGCAAAATTCAAACCATATTTTGTCTATTGATGAAATTACTGAATTGAGGCTTATCAGCTTGAGTTATTCTTTTGACTCTTTTCCCGTAGAAACCAAGTTTGAGGAATTAGATGACAGGGCAATATCTCTCTTTTCGAAACGCTTGCTTGAATCCGGAAGACTTCTTTTGGGCAGTAATATTAAAGACGATTTTTTAAAACTCGGATTAGTTGTAAATGAAAAGTTAACCCGTGCAGCGCAGCTTCTTTTTGGAACGCATTTTACAGGAATTCACATTGGTAGATTTAAGACCAGAGAGACGATTATTGATGATCTTTTAATTCGAAGCCCTTTGGTCTTAGCAGTAGAAGAAGCAATGATTTTTGTTAAAAGAAATATTAGGTTGGGATATGAATTTACAGGAGAACTTAAACGAAAAGAAATATGGCAATTTCCATTACAGGCAATACGAGAGTCGCTGCTTAATGCTATTGTTCATAAAGACTATTCAAATCCGACAGACGTAATTATTAAGATTTTTGATGACCGCATAGAAATTTCCAATCCAGGGCGATTGCTTAATGGGCTAACGATTAATGATCTGAGAGAAAATGTTTATAAAGCAAGACATAGAAATAAATTGCTAACTGAAGTTTTTTACTTAATGGGTGATATTGAAAAATATGGAACAGGTTTTATTCGGATTAGAGATTGGTTAAAAGATTATCCGCATCTCTCTCTTGGTATTACAGAGGATCCAATGATTTTTAGTGTTGAGTATTTTGAGAAAAATCAGCAAGTCACCCCGCAAGTCACCCCGCAAGTCACCCCGCAAGTCACCCCGCAAGTCCGTGAGTTGTTAAAAATGCTGGATGGAGAAAGGGATAGGGCAGAAATACAGGCATATCTAAAGCTAAGTGACAGAGAAAATTTCAGACAGAACTATATTCAGCCCGCATTAAAACTTAGTTTAATTGAAATGACTATTCCTGGCAAGCCCAACAGCCGCTTGCAAAAATATTGCTTGACTGAGGAAGGGCAAAGAGTTAAAAAAATGTTGGCAGAATAACGTGCTAAAAAAAATAACAATAATAGTACCGGATATAACATTTCCCGCAGGGACTGAGCGCGCTGTAACAAATTTAGCAAACATCCTGGCAGATTCAAACAAATATGAAGTTTCTGTATTGAGTGTAAAAACTTCTCATGGAAATCCTGCTTATAAAACTACTGAAAAAATTAAAATATTGCATGGAAATTGCTGTTCAAAGAATAAAATAAAAAGATTAGTACAATATTTTTCTTCTATAAGAAAAAATTGTAAAAACGAAGATATTGTTATCGGAACACTTGCTGCGAATAATTTTCCCATGCTGTTTTTAGGAAAAAATTGCATAAAAATTGCAGCAGAGCATACAATTTATTACGGGCTTAGTTTTTTTACAAGAATAAGAAGGCGCTTGTTTTATCCGCGGCTAGATGCAGTGGTTGTGCTTGCTTCCGGTGATTTGAAAAATTATTCCTGGCATAAAAGAGCAGTTGTTATAGCAAACAGCTTGTCTTTTGTTCCTGAAAAAAGAACAACAACAGAAAACAAAATAATAGTGTCTGTTGGACGGCTTTCTTTTGAAAAGGGCTTTGAGCGACTTATAGAGGCGATTTCATTAATAAAGGAAAAATGTTTAGATTGGCAGGTTAGAATTATTGGAGCCGGAAGAGAACAAGATAAGCTCCAAAAACAAATAATAAATTATGGGTTGGAAAATATAGTAAAAATTTTACCCCGAACAGATAAAATGGAAGAAGAATATTGTCAGGCAGGTATTTGCGTAGTGAGTTCGAGGCGTGAAAGTTTCGGATTAGTTTTGCTTGAAGCAAAGTCCTGCGGCGTGCCAACAGTTTCATTTGATTGCCCCGAAGGACCTGCGGATATTATTCGCAATGGAATTGATGGGATATTAGTAGAAAATGGAAATGTTAAAGCGTTAGCAGAAGCTATTTTAAAGCTTGTTGAAAATCTGAATTTAAGAAAGCAATTTGGAACCGCAGCGCAAAGCGATATTGATAGATTTAAGCCGGAGTTTGTAGGTAAGATGTGGTTTAATTTATTTGATGAATTGTTGACAGAAAAGACCAAGTAAGTAAAATAAGGAGAAATAACGATAGATGAAACTTTTAATTGCCATCCCCACTTATAATGAAGCAGAAAATATAGAAGCTATTTTAAAAGCTACTTTTGATGTTGTTCCTCAAGAAGTCGAAATTCTTGTAGCGGATGATAATTCTCCTGATGGAACTGCAAAAATAGTAGAACAGCTTATTTCTTCTTATTCTGGCAGACTACATATCTTAAATCGTCCAAAAAAAGAAGGCTTGGCAGCTGCATATCTTGCTGCATTTGAATGGGGTTTGTCCCGCCATTATGAAGCTTTTCTTGAAATGGATGCAGATTTTTCCCATAATCCCAAATACATTCCTAAAATGCTTTCGGAACTTAACACGCATGATGTTGTTATTGGTTCCAGAAACATAAAAGGCGGTGGTGTTGAGGGGTGGACAATGCTTAGAAACATAGTCTCAAAAGGCGGATCGCTATATTCCCGCATGATTTTTGGCTGCCCCATTAAAGATTTGACCGGCGGTTTTAATATGTTGACGAGAAGGGCGCTGGAAAAAATTGGTCTGGAAAACATTATTTCAAAGGGTTATTCTTTTCAAATTGAATTAAAGTACAGAGCCTGGGCTGCAGGTTGCTCTGTTAAGGAAGTTCCTATCCTGTTTACAGATAGAACACTAGGGGCTTCAAAAATGTCGAAAAATATTTTTCTGGAAGCGTTTATTAATGTTTGGAGAATAAAACGCAGCGTAGGTCGTGATACTGGTGTTGATCAATTTATCAAATTTGCTGTAACCGGCGGGCTTGGAACATTAACTAATCTGATCATTTTCTTTTTCTGTGTCGATATTTTCGGGCTGCCAGTGATTCAAATTAGCACTATTTGTTTTTTGATTGCTGTTACTCAAAACTATATTATCAATCACAAGTGGTCGTTTAAGCGCGATACAGCAGAAAAAACATTATCTCCCAAAAAGTGGATTGAATTTATTGCAATTTCACTTCTCGGGCTAGCAGTAAATCTTCTTGTCTTGAAAGCACTATTGTCTAATTTTGAGTTTCCTTATAAAGTAATTGCCCAGGCAGGCGGTATTGCAGCAGGAATGACAGTTAACTTTATTATGGCAAAATGGTATGTATTCAGGAGAGTATAATGCTTGAAGCAGTAAGCACCGAAGATAAAACTCTTTACTCTGGCAAGACTCGTTTTCGACTAATGGCAGTTTTGTTTTTTCTAGTTTTATGCGATTTATTTTGCCTTGTTTTCTTTCGTACAAATTTAATTAAAATACCTGCTCTTTATATTTTTACAGCCTGCATAATGTATTTAATAATTCTGTATAAAAACAGTATAAACAAATATGAAGTTGGTATATTTTCTTTTCTTTTTGTACAACTGCTTGCAATGGCGCCGAAATTCGATAATTTGAATTCACTTGTTGCAAATTCTTTTCTTTTATCATATCGTTATGGAGTTTCATCAAGGGGTTTTTTAGGAACTGTAGTAGATTTTCTCTCAAACGGGGAGTTTATCTCAAAATATTTTGTGTGGCACTTTATTTTTTGCTCAACTGTGTTTCTAATTTTTTTGATTTCTGTTTACTTGGGCTATCTTATCAAAAATAGCAAAGATGATATAAAACCTTTTGTGTTATTTTTATCCTTGTTGCTGCTAACATGTTTTGCTTCTCCTTCGACATATCTTACCGCGCAAAATTTCGGCAGATCTGAGATGTATGCATTGATTTATATGCTGCTTTTAGTAGCAGTTATTGACAACCAATACCTTAAGTGGTTTATACCGCTTCTTGCTTTGTTTACAATATCAACACATCTTATTTTGGTATTTTTTTATATCCCTTTTATTTTTATCTTGCTGTTTTACAAGTTGCCCGAAAAAAAATCATATATAGCCCTGTTTTTTGTTAGCTTTGTGGTTGTTGTCTCAAGCTTTATTTTGTACCTCTTGTTTGCCAAGCAGACTTTTGTGTTTCCGGATGCTGTTGCTTTTCTGGAGTATTTAAAAACAAAAACAGATATTGAGTTTTTGCTATTCGATATACATATGATATTTTTTGCAGAGTTTCATGAACATTTGCTTGGCTGGAAGGACAGAGTGTCTTTGATGTTTAAAGGAAATCTAAGTGTGCTTATTAACTTGCCTTTAATTGTATTGTTTGCATACTTTTGGATAAGTTGTTTTTTACAAGAAAAGCAGCGATACATGAAAATCTTTTTTGTTCTTCCTGTTTTACTTTTTATTTATCATATACCGGTTTTTTTCCTATTTTATGATTTTGCCAGATGGATGGTAATGATTATCTTGATTCAGTTTGTGTTGATTTTTTATTTAATCTATGTAAAGAACAATACAGTATTAATTGTAGCAGGTAGAATGGTTCCTATTATTAATAAAAACTGGTGGTATATAATAGTTGCATGTGCCATAATGCTATTTCTTGGACCTGTTCTAATAAAAGGGCCTTCTCACAGGATTATGCATATCGCAGAAGGTTTTTTAGACTTGTTAAAGTTTGTTTTTTAAATTTTAATTATCAGAGAAAAATATGATGCTTAAAGCAGTAAGTAACGAAGATAAAACTCTTTATTCTAATAAAACTCGTTTTCGACTAATGGTTGTTTTATTTTTTTTGGTTTTTTGCGATTTATTTTGCCTTGTTTTCTTTCGCACAAATTTAATCAAAATACCTGCTCTTTATATATTTACAGCTTGCATAATGTATTTAGTAATCCTGTATAAGAATAGTATAAACAAATATGAAGTTGGTATATTTTCCTTTCTTTTTATACAACTACTTGCACTGGCGCCTAAAATCGATAATTTGTGCTCTCTTACTGCAAGTACTTTTCTTTTGTCATATCGTTATGGAGTTTCATCAAGGGGTTTTTTAGGAACTGTAGTAGATTTTCTCTCAAACGGGGAGTTTATTTCAAGATACTTTGTATGGCACTTTATTTTCTGCTCTTTGATACTTATGATATTTTTGATTTCTGTCTACCTAGGCTATTTTATTAAAAGCAATAAAGACAATATAAAACCTTTTGTGTTGTTTTTATCCTTGCTGTTGCTAACATGTTTTGCTTCTCCTGCTGCATATTTTACTCCAAATAATTTTGGCAGGTCTGAAATATACGCATTGCTTTTTATGTTGATTTTGGTAGCAATTATTGATAACCAATACTTAAAGTGGCTTATTCCGGTTTTTGCCTTGTTTACCATATCAATACATCTTATTCTGGTGTTTTTTTATATCCCATTTATTTTTATATTGTTATTTTACAAGTTACCTGAAAAAAAATCATATATCGCCCTGTTTTTTGTTAGTTTTGTCGTTGTTGTCTCAAGCTTTATTTCGTACCTTTTGTTTGCCAAACAGACTTTTATGTTTCCGGATGCTGCTGCTTTTGTAGAATATATAAAAACAAAAACAGATCTTAACTATGCATACGAATTTATACACATGATATTCTTCGCAGGATTTGGAGATCATTTATCAGATTGGCGAGGTTTGATGGCAGGTTGGGGTTTCTTGAAATTCTCGGGAACAATAAGTGTGCTTATTAACTTGCCTTTAATTGTATTGTTTGCATACTTCTGGATATGTTGCTTTCGCGTTGAACAAAAACGATATATGAAATTATTTTTCACTCTTCCTGTTTTACTTTTTGTTTATCATATTCCGGTTTTTTTCATGTTTTTTGATTTTGGCAGATGGATGATAATGATTATCCTGATCCAGTTTATGTTGATTTTCTATTTGATCTATGTAAAAAACAATACTGTACTAACTGTAGTTGCCAAGATGGCTCCTGTTATTAATAGAAATAAGTGGTATATAATAGTTGCGTGTGCTACGATGCTATTTCTTGGACCTGTTGCAGCAATACGGCCTTCAGACAGAGTTAATCATATCATTTTGGGATTTTTAGACCTATTAAAATTTGGGTTTTAGGCTTTCGGGCAGAAGTAGAATATTAGAGTTTTTGTGTCCTACGCGTTGATAATTTTTTAAATATTTAGTTTACTTATACAGGAGATAATACGTTTTATATGATATCTTTACCTTTTCTTTACATTGATCCCGGAACAGGGAGCGCTATTTTTTCCATACTTATTGGCATAGCAGCCGCGGTTTATTTTACATTTCAGGCTATGTATATAAAGATAAAATCCTTTTTTACAGGCGGCAGGGCAAAACACGGATCAAAAAACAAGTTTGTTATTTATGCAGAAGACAAGCGTTATTGGACGCTCTTTAAGCCTGTTGTGGAAGAATTTGAAAGCCGAGGAATAGACCTTCTCTATTTAACCGCATCCAAAGACGACCCTGTTTTTGATGCCGGGTTTAAGCATGTAAAGGCTGAGTGCCTGGGCGGGGGCAACAAAGCTTTTGCGAGGCTCAATTTTCTTTCTGCTGATTTTGTTCTTGCAACGACGCCGGGGCTTGATGTGTATCAGTGGAAGCGCTCTAAAATGGTTAAACATTACAGCCACCTTTTTCATACTCCTTCGGAATTTGCACAATGTGAATTATTTGGCATGGATTATTTTGATTCGCTTTTGGTAAATGGGCGGGATTATCAGGAAGAACACATTCGAAAACTTGAGAAAGTGCGCAATTTGCCGGAAAAACAAATTGTTACCGTAGGCTGCTCTTATTTGGATGAATTTGTTAAAAAAATTGAACAGATTCCCGCAGAAGAAAATAGCATTTTTACAGTTCTGGTTTCGCCATCCTGGAGCGAAGTTGCTTTGCTTTCCAGATTTGGGGAGAAACTGCTGGACCCATTAGTGGCAACAGGGTGGCGGATTATCGTGAGACCTCATCCGCAATCATTGCTTGTCGAAAAAGAGATAATAGACCGCCTTTCTTCGCGTTATGCCAGCAATGCGAATTTGGAGTGGGACTTTGAACGTGATAATATATATTCACTTAAAAAGGCAGATGTTATGATTTCTGATTTTTCAGGCATAATATTGGATTATATGTTTTTACGAAATAAGCCGGTTTTTTATGTATCTGAAAAACTTGACTGGCGATCTCGTGATGCGTTTCAGATTTATGAGGATCAGGAAGAAATATGGACTTTTCGCAACTTGAAAAAAACCGGTATAGAGTTAAAGCCGGATTTGTTGAATGACTTGCCGAGCCAGATCTCAAAGGTTTCTGAAAGTAACGCTATGGAATCAGCCATAAAAGAAGTCAAGACACAGGCATGGCAATATCCTGGCGAAGCAGGAAAGCGGGTGGCTAATTTTATGATCGAGACAGTGGAAGGATTGACGGTGCAAAATGCTTAAATTTTCGACCAAAGCAAATACTTTAAATGCGATGGCCTCTTGTGTTACAAAAAGCAAAATACTGCCGCAAGTTACATTTACAACAGGCGAGCTGCTTGCTAACCCAAACGCAATAAAAGAGCGCGTGTTCGCAGAGTTGTCTGGCGCGATCGGAAATTCCGGTGCGTTGATTGTGCGCTCTTCTGCTCTTAATGAAGATAGTGAAAATGAGTCTCTTGCAGGGCATTTTCTTTCGATCTTGAATGTTGCTCCTGCCGACGTAATAGATGCGGCAAAAAAAGTGTGTGGTTCTTATAAAGATAACAACCCGGGGAATCAGATTTTAGTGCAACCCATGCTGCAAAATATTGCTATGTCCGGGGTGTTGTTTACTGTAGACCCCAACACAGGCGGGAATTATTTCGTTATTAACTATGACAGCAGCAGCGGCTCTTCGGAGTCTATAACTTCCGGACAAATGGCAGACTCGTCTACCTGTTATATATTCCACGGGAAACGCTGTGGGGACAGCCGCCTGGACTCTCTTGCAGAGGCTGCCGGGGAATTGATGCAGCTCTTTGGTAAAAATAATATTGATATTGAATTTGCATTTACACAAGACGGCACTTTATATATTTTACAGGCGCGCCCGTTGGTTTTGAAGCAAGAGATTGCGGGTATTGAAAAGCAGGGCGAAGCTTTGGCGCGCGCCCACAGCTTTATAAGCATAGGCATGGGAAAGCATCCTTATGCTCAGGGAAGCCGGGCTATTTACGGCGTTATGCCTGACTGGAACCCGGCAGAGATGATTGGCATCCGCCCCAAGCCGCTGGCTTCATCATTATACCGCAGGCTTATAACTGATGGTACATGGGCGTATCAGCGCAATGAATACGGCTATAAAAACCTTCGCAGCTTTCCGCTTATGGTTGAATTTTGCGGGCTGCCCTACATCGATGTCAGGATTAGTTTTAATTCGTTTATCCCAAAAGATATAGATGACAAGCTAAGCGAAAAACTTGCAAATTATTATCTGGATAGTCTTGCGAGCGACCCGGACAAGCACGACAAAGTGGAGTTCGAGATTGTTTTTTCTTGCAACACTTTTGATTTGCCTCAGCGGCTCAAGATTTTATCTGCACATGGCTTTACTCAGGCGGATATCGATACTTTGCGAAATTCGTTGTGCGGTCTAACAAACAATATAATAAATGTAAGTACTGGTTTGTGGATTATTGACACCGAAAAAATAGATATTTTGGACAAGAGGCGGGAAATAATTATTTCCAGTGATATGGATGATATATCCAAAATATATTGGTTAATGGCGGACTGTACGCGCTACGGAACCCTGCCATTTGCAGGGCTTGCCCGGGCAGGATTTATAGCAGTGCAGCTTTTAAAGTCGCTTGTTGCTATTGGTATTTTGTCGGAGCGGGATTACCAAAATTATATGGGAAGTCTTAAAACCATAAGCTCCGAGATGTCTGCGGACTGGCAGGAACTTTCGCAGGCTGCTTTTCTTCGCAAATACGGACACTTGCGCCCCGGAACTTACGATATTACTTCCAAGCGCTACGACATGGCGCCGGAAATGTATCTTGGCGGGCAAAATATTGATATGCCAGACCAGGAGCGGGAACCTTTTATGCTTTCTCTGGAGCAATATGCTGCGATTCAAAGCGAAATGAAAAACCAGGGACTGCAGGGCGATGTATTGGCTCTTTTTAAATTTCTAAAAGCAGGTATTGAAGGAAGAGAATATTCCAAATTTGTATTTACCAAAAGCCTTTCTCATGTATTGGAATTGCTGGCAAAGTTAGGCGAATCATATGGATTTAGCCGCGAAGATATGGCATACCTTGATTATTTTTTGATAGACAAGCTCTATTCTTCCTCCTCGGACATGAAAACCGCGCTTGCTGATTCCATTACAGAAGGAAAAAGACGTTATGCGGAAACACTGAGTTTAACCATGCCGCCGGTGATCCTGAATCCCGATGACATTTATGCTTTTCATATGCCGACTAGCATACCTAATTATATTACACTTGGCGAGACTGCTGGCGAAGTTTGTGCAGAAGGGCTTTGCAGGGATAATATTTCGGGGAAAATATTGCTAATAAGAGCAGCTGACCCTGGTTTCGACTGGATTTTTTCCTGCAAGATACTTGGTTTTATTACTGCATATGGCGGCGCGAATTCGCATATGGCTATAAGGGCAGGGGAGCTGGGCATTCCTGCTGCAATCGGCGTAGGCGAAAAGGTTTTCGACAGACTATCCTCTGCTAAAAGGCTGCGGATAGACTGCGCGAACAGAAAAATAGAAGTTCTTAAATGAAACGCGTACTTATAAGCCAGCGAGTAGATGTGATTACCAGCTATCAGGAGCGCCGGGATGCTCTTGACCAAAGGTGGGCAGAGTTTTTGTGGGAGGCCGGCTGCATTGGAATGCCTGTTTTTAATCATGAACCCATGCTTGCGAAAATGCTTGAGTCCATGCAGCCGGATGGTATTCTGCTAAGCGGAGGTAACACTCCTGAGGCTTACGGAGGCTCTGCCCCGGAACGCGATACCATCGACGAGTTTTTGATTTCGTATGCCATAAAGAAAAATGTGCCGTTACTGGGTGTGTGTCGGGGTACTCAATCCATTGCCCTCTATTTTGGTGGGACCTTGCGCAAAATTGAAGGGCATGTGGCTATACGGCATAATCTGGATATAAAACGCAACGTTAACAGCTATCACAACTTTGCGCCGGATGTAATACCCGAAGACTTGCTGGTGCTTGCCATCTCCGCAGATGGCGAAGTTGAATATATTAAGCACAGAGAGCTGCCCATAGCAGGGATAATGTGGCATCCGGAGCGGGAAGCGCCCTTTGCGATGGAAGATATTGAGCTTGTTCGCGGCTTGTTTGCCGCTGGAGTACAGGGAGAATCTTAATGAAAGCGATAATACTTGCTGCTGGCAGAGGCAGCAGAATGAAGGAAGGAACCGCAAACCTTCCCAAGTGCATGATGAAACTATGGGGCAAAACACTTTTGGACCACTGCCTCGAAAGTTTGCAGAAAGCAGGTTTTGCTCTTGGCGACATAGGCATTGTTACCGGCTACAAAAGTGAAGCTATTCAGGCGCATGGTGTGCATTATTTCCACAATGCGGAATGGGAAACAACAAATATGTTTGTTTCTCTTACCAAAGCAGCGGAGTGGCTGCATCGCGAGCCTTGTGTAATAAGTTATTCAGATATTGTTTTCTCTCCGGCAGCAGTAAAAAAACTAATGCAATCAGACCAGGAGTTTTCCATAACATACTATACCGGGTTTTGGGATTTGTGGAGCAAACGTTTTGATGACCCGTTGAACGATTTGGAAACATTCAAGATGCAGAATAAGAGACTTTTTGAGATAGGTAAAAAGCCATCTGTTAAAGAAGAGGTTCAGGGTCAATATATGGGGCTGTTAAAATTTGAGCCATCAGGATGGAAAAAAATAGAGCAAGCCATTAAGTTACCTATGCCTAAGTCTGTTGAAAAACTGGATATGACAACTCTTTTACAACATCTGATAACTTTAGGAAACTATATTGAGACAATCGAAACAACAGAACAGTGGTTTGAATGTGATAACCAAAATGATATTGATGTATATGAAAAATTTTATATAAGGGATTTTTGATGCTTACTTTTCTTTATACTCTTGTTATATTTCCAGTTGAACAAATAATACAACTTTCTCATGTTTTTGTTTTTCATATTTTGCGAAACCACGGCTTTTCCATTATTGCTATAAGTATAATAGTAAGTACTCTTATCCTACCGCTTTCACTTATGGCAGAAAAACAACAGCAGGCAGAGCGTGAAAAGCAGAAACAAATGAAGGGGATGCGGGACAACATAAAAGCTGTTTTTAAGGGCGATAAACGGTTTATGATGTTGTCAACTTTGTATCGGCAGAATAATTATCATCCTGTATATGCCCTGCGAAGCAGTCTTGAGCTATTTATTCAAATTCCATTTTTTATTGCTGCTTGGCATTTTCTAAGTAATTTGGGAAGACTGAATGGAACTGCTTTTTGGTTTATCAATGATTTAAGCGCTCCTGACGGGTTTTTATGGGGGGGTATAAATCTCCTTCCAATTTTAATGATACTTATAAATGTTATTTCGGGAGCAATATATACAAATGGTTTAGCAATAAAAGACAAAGTACAAGTTTATAGCATATCAATAATTTTCTTTATTTTACTTTATAATTCTCCTGCTGCTTTGGTATTGTACTGGACGTGCAATAACATCTACAATTTGATTAAAAATATATTGTTAAAAACAAAAAATGCAAAACAAATAATAAGTGTATTGATTTTGCTGTTTGGTGTAAGCTTGGTTGTTTGGCAAATGTTTTTCCGCAGAGACTCAATAGATAGGCCTCTTTTAGAACTTTTTTTTGTTATTGTGTTTCTTGCAATGTTTTTACTGATACCTGTTTGGAAAAAAATCTGGAGAATTATAAAAAGAAAAATAGATATAAAAAATACAGCGCTTGAGTTGCCAGGAAAGACCTTCTTTTTATCTTTAATGGGTCTGTTTTTGTTAATCGGGCTTGTAATCCCTTCGGGTCTCATAGCTTCCAATGTTGAGCAATTTTCATTTTTGCAGCCGTTTTCCTCTCCACTTCCTTATATAGGCATAATTCTTACCCAGTCACTTGGTATTTTACTTTGGTTACTTTGTATTTATTTTTTATTTGATAGACGGGCAAAAATATTGTTAGCAATTATTTTAACATTCACTTTAGGGGTATTTTTGATAAATGCATTCGTATTTATCGGAAACTATGGCGCTATGACGCCAGACTTGCATTTTCTTAATTTTAGAGAGAGCCCCAGCAACCAGAAGATAATAAATATTATTGCTATGCTAATTGTCTGTGTAGCAATGTTACTGCTTTTGATGTGGAAGAGAAAAAAGGTGTTGTTGTCCATACAAAGTATTGTGGTTATTGCTTTGTTATGTTTAGGAGTAGTAAATATTGTTAATATCAAAATTGAATACCAGGCTATACAAGGGTCTCAAGATAAAGAGAGAGGATCTTCTTTTACACTTGGGAAAGAATATACATTTAGCAGGACTGGAAAAAATGTTTTGCTCATTGTTCTGGACAGCGCTGTGTCCTTCTATGTACCTTATATCTTTGAAGAAAAACCGGAATTACGTAATTCTTTTAAGGGGTTTACATTTTTTCCAAATACAGTAACACATGGTCCATCTACTATTCAGGGGATGCCGGGTATTTTTGGCGGTTATTATTATACTCCGCTTGAAATACAAAAACGCACTGATGAGTTCTGGGTGGATAAATTTCTTGAATCATATCAGGTTTTACCTAGAATTATGGCAGAAGCTGGTTTTAAGGTAGCTGTATATAATCAGCAATGGATGGATTTTTCGCTTTATAATAGGTTTGATAATATAAGGGCCGGAAGGAATCTTGAGCGTTTTACTAGTTATTATCTGAGCCGCAATAGGGATTTTAATTTCAAAGACTATTATAGAATACTTTATGATAAACTAATACGTTTTTCCTTCTTTAGAGTTTCTCCTTTAATATTGCATAAATTAATATATGATAGAGGCAGATTTCTTTCAGGGTTTGATACACTTCTGGATTCTGCGAATTATTCTCATGCCACAATAAATAATTTTGCCGCCCTTTATGTTCTTCCTTATATTACTGAAATAACAGATGAAAATATAAATAGCGCTGTTATGTTTATTAACAAACTGCCGCATTCTCCGGCTTTTTTTGAAGCGCCATATTATATCCCGGTAAATACTATTACCAATAAAGGAGCAGGTCCATTTGCTCATGAAAAGCATTACCATGTTAATATAGCGTCTTTTATATTGCTTGCAAGGTGGTTTGATTTTTTGAAAGAAAACGGTGTTTATGATAACACCAGGATTATTATTGTATCTGACCATGGAGGTCGCGGCGCCAACAGCCGATTTTCTGGCAATATTGTCCTGCCTAATGGAATGCCTCTAGAAGATTATAATGTATTATTGATGCTAAAAGACTTTTATGATGACTTTGATTTAAGAACAGATAATACTTTTATGACAAATGCGGATGTTCCGCATCTATTAACAGAAGGACTTATTCAGGATTTGATAAATCCGTTTACAGGCAAAGAACTTATTAAGCAGAAATGTGGCGGCGTTTTTGTCAGCGGTTCAATTACTTGGAATCCAAGGCACCAGCGCGGTAATCGCCTTAATATTGGATCAGATGAATGGATGCATGTCCACACCAATATTTTTGATCCTGCTAATTGGAGTATGGTAAATGTTGAATATTAAGAGCTTTTTCCAAGGGATTTTTTATGCTTAATTTTCTCTACAGTCTGATAATATTCCCCGTCGAGCAAATAATAGAAGCATGCTATGTACTTTTTTTTCGTATTTTTAGAAATCATGGATTTTCGATTATCGGCGTAAGTGTTGCAATAAGTTTTATTCTTCTGCCGCTTTATCTGCTGGCTGAAAAACAGCAGCGGGCAGAGCGAGAAAAACAAAAGCAAATGAAGGGAATGAAGGACAATATAAAAGCTGTTTTTAAAGGCGATAAACAATATATGATGCTGTCGGCTTTATACCGGCAGCATAATTATCATCCTATACATGCCCTGTGTAACAGCTTTAGTCTATTTATCCAAATCCCATTTTTTATAGCTGCCTGGCATTTTCTAAGCAATCTAGAATTATTAACCGGGCAACCTTTTTTGTTTATAAATGACTTAAGTGCTCCGGATAGGTTTCTTTGGGGTATAAATCTTCTTCCTATTTTGATGGTACTTATCAATGTTGTTTCTGGAGCAATATATACTAAGGGGTTTCCTCGCGGAGATAAGATTCAAGTATACGGTATTGCCGTAATATTTCTAGCTTTGCTCTATAACTCTCCATCTGGCATGGTACTTTATTGGATATGCAATAATTTATTTTCGCTTGCGAAGAATTTTATTCAAAAAACAAAATTTTCAAAGCAGCTAATACCGATTTTGGTTTCGGTTTTTGTTTTGCTTTTAAATATTTTCTTGTTGTTTTTTCACAGGGGCTGGATAGGAATACGCATTAATCTTGCTCTTGTTCTTACATGTATTCCTTTTTTCTTGTTCTTGTGCCCGCTGATTATTAAAAAAGTTAAAGGATTAATACTTCGTACACGTCTTTTCGCTCAGTTATGCGCAAGCTATAATAAAGAGCCTGCCAAAGAGACTGGCATATTTTTATTGTCAACAGCTATTTTATTTTTACTTGCGGGAGTGGTAATTCCTTCTTCATTAATTTCATCATTTACTCTTGGATTTATTGAAACTTTTGGAAGCCCTTTTTCTTTTATGCTTAATACGGCATTGTCATCTCTTGGGATTTTCTTTGTAGCGCCGCTTTGTATTTATTGGATGTTATCTAAAAGCACAAAAATGGCAAAAGCAATGGCTGTGTTTGCAGTTATTGCCTTGGTTAACACCTTTGTTTTTTCCGGGAACTACGGTCATTTGACATTGTCGTTTTACTTTTCTGATGGCGTTAGTTCGGGCAAAGTATTGATTTTATTGAACTTGCTCGTTATAACAATTATCGCTATTTTTATACCATTACTTATTCAGCGGTTTAGAAAAATAATGGTATCTGTCTTAACAGTTGCGGTTTGTGCATGTGTGTTATTAGGCGCAATAAATGTTGCTAAAGTATATCGGGAATCTAAATCATTTCAAGTGCAATTTGCGAAAACAGAGAAAAGGAGCGGAGGAATAGATGAGCCGGTTTTTCGATTTTCAAAAACAGGGAGAAATGTTTTGGTTTTAGTGCTTGATAGAGCAGTAAGCGGATTTGTTCCTTATATTTTTGATGAAAAACCACACTTGCATTATTCTTTTAGTGGTTTTACATGGTATAAAAATAGTGTTGCTTTCGGACCATTCACTATTTTTGGGATGCCTGCTTTACTTGGCGGGTATGAATATACACCGCTTGAAATGCAGCGCAGAAAAGATGTTTCGCTAAGAGACAAACAAATCGAAGCGAGTTTCTTGTTGCCCAGAATTTTTCTTGATCATGAATTTAATGTAACGCTGGTTAATCCGCATTTTCGTATAGAAGGTGTAGACACAAGTACTTTTAATAACTCGCATAAACTAAATATAACAAGCATTGAGAGAAAATATGACGATCTGTGGCTATCGAATAATGAAAATTTTACTAAGGCAGAAAATGTAGCTAGAACCCTAGAATCCCGCTTAATTAGGTTTTCCATATTTAAATTTGCACCGCTGCCAATCAGAAATCTTATTTATGATGGTGCAGGATGGTGGGTGAAAAACGTGCAGCCTGATATAAGATTTTATATAGCTTTAGCGATTTTACCTTATGTTACGAAGATAAGCGAAGAAAGGTTTGATTCCTATACAATGGTAGTAAGTAATTTAACTCATAGTCCTTTCTTTTTGCAGGCTCCTGATTATACTCCGGCAAACAGAATAACATATAGAGGAAGCGGTCGATTTGCCAACGAAGCCAGCTATCATGCTAATATTGCTGCTCTTTTACTGCTGGGAAAATGGTTTGACTTTCTAAAAGAAAACGAGGTGTATGATAATACAAGAATTATTATTGTTTCGGATCACGGCTACAACGGTGGCCGCTTATTTCCTGAAAATGCGGATGTTGTTTTGTCAAATAGAGAATATCTTGAGGCTGTTACAGCGCTCCTTATGGTAAAGGACTTTGATTCACGCGGCCCTTTATCTGTTAATGATTCATTTATGACTCATGCCGATGTACCGCTTATAGCGCTTGAGAACATTGTTGAAAACCCGATAAATCCATGGACAGGAAGATTGCTCGAAGCTGACAAGGAAGATGGGGTAATCATTACAACATCAAGATTAGCGAATTTGAGACGACATTCGGAATATTTATTTAATATTAACCCTAATCATTGGATGCATGTACACACCAATATCTTTGACCCGGCAAACTGGAGCATGGTATCTATTGAAGAATAGAGTGTACAGGCTTGGAAAAAATATGAATCAAATTCACTCAAAAATTGACAGGTCTTAATGCAAAAAAAATTAATCTTGCAAGTCATATCTTCTCCGGTTTGCGGGGGAGCAGAAGTTTTGGTCAGAGAGCTGGGGCAAAGAATAAAGCTAGACGGCTTTGATTCGGAAGTTGTTTACTTTAACAAGTTCTCTCATTTAAATATAAAGCTGCATAGCAATGAAAGCTCTCTTTTGACAGGAGATAGGAATCCGCTAACGATATTCAGGCTGCGTAAATTTATCAAAGCAAGATTAAAAACATATCAAAAAATAATTATACATGTACATTTAACATATCCTCTTTTTTATACTCCAATCGCTGTATTGTTCTTAAAAAATGTGACCTTGCTTTTTACCGAGCACAATACATCCAATAAGCGCAGATCCATACCATGCTTTAAATATATCGAACATTTTTTTTACAGCAGATATAAAAAAATATGCTGTATAAGCAAAGGGGTCGAGCTTTCGTTGGAAAAATGGCTTAGTAAAAAACTCCACAGCAGGCTGGTAGTTGTTAATAATGGAGCAAAGTTATACACACCCAAAGAGCGCTGCGGCTTTGCAAAACCCAAAATTATTTCCATAGGAACCTTAACAAAAAAGAAAAATTTTAAAACTTCAATAAAAGCAATATCTTTTATTAAAGACGAAATTGAATCGTATACGATTGTAGGAGAAGGGGCAGAGCGAGGAGTTTTAGAAAAATTAATAAAAGAAAATGGCTTGGAGAAAAAAGTTTATTTGCCCGGGAGATCGGATCAAATAGAAAGACGCTTACACGAAGCAGATATTCAGCTTATTCCGTCTCTTTGGGAAGGTTTTGGGCTGGTTGCAGTAGAGGGAATGTCTACCGGAATATTTATAATTGCTTCCGAGGTTGACGGCTTAAAAGAAGTGCTGGGGCAAGATAATCCGGCTGTAAAATTAGTAAAAGAAATTGAAACCCCCGAAAAGTGGGCGTTTGAAATTAAACAAAGTATTGATTTTGTGCGGAACAATATAAAATGGATTGCAGCGGCTGCACAAAAACAATCAGAAAAATATTCTATTGAAAATATGATTAAAGAGTATACAGAACTATATCGCAGTATTTAGGAAAAAAACAAAACATACTCTACTAAAAATAATAAAAATATTATATATTTACTCCATGTTGATTTTTAAACTGGCAATCAGAAATCTATTAAGGCATACACGAAAAACCCTGCTTTTGGGAATGTTAATTATGCTGGGATCAGCAATACTGTTTTTTGTAAATGCTGTTTTCGAAAGCACTAACAGAGGACTCGAAAGTTCTTTTGTAAGAAGCCTAACCGGAGATGCTGTTATAGGTGCAAATATCGGAATTATTCATGGCTTGTTTGGAAACGAAATTCCCATTGTAAGCAGGTTTGAAACTATTCCGGCTATTCCCGGCTATTCTTCTATGGTAGATGTTTTTTCTTCTATTGAACATGTATCAGAATGGACCCCAATCGTATCTGCTGTTGCATTTGTAGAGGTAGACGGGAGGCGAACACCGGCTGTTCTTTTTGGTGTTGATTATAATACCTATTTTTCTGTATGTTCTGAAATTATTATAGAAAAAGGCGATATATCTTCTCTGAGAAATGGCGGAGTATTTCTTAACAGAAGAATTGCTTCCATGATTGAAGAGAGAATAGATCGCTCGCTTGAAATAGGCGATGATCTTCAATTAAGTATGTTTTCTGATGGTTCTTTTAGAATTGTAAGAGGTTTTTTGGCTGGAATACATAGTTATGTTGGAACTACGCAGGTACTAGACCGTATTGTTTTGACAGATCCGGATTCTGTAAGACGTATTGCAAATTACACGATGGGGGATGTTTTAATCAGCAACGGAAAACCCGAACAAAGCAGCGATGATTTTTTTGATATCAGTGATCTTTTTTTATTTGGCGAAGATGTAACTGCACAAGAAGAAGGTGGTTTTACTCTTGAAAGCATTGAGAAATTGTTATCAGAGATTACAGACGAGGGAAGAACAGTTGTCATGCCTAATGCTGCGGCATGGAGTTTTGTGCTTTTTCGTACTGACGGAAGTCAGAGAGCGCTGTTAAATTCTCTGAGAAGAGAGGCTCGGGACCAAGGCTGGGATGTAAGAATATTAAATTGGCGGCAGGCAGCAGGATTAAGCGCGCAGACTGTGTTTGCACTCCAGTATCTGTTTTATGCAGGAATGGTATTTATTATGATAGGGGCAATTCTTGTGATTATGAATGCTCTGGTTATATCTGTGCTTGAAAGAAGCGCGGAGATAGGAACAATGCGCGGTATAGGAGCAGGAAAAGCTTTTATAAGAAAACTGTTTATAACAGAGTCAATGTTACTTACTGTAATAGCCTCTTTTTTGGGTGTTGTACTTGGGATAATAATTTGTCTTATTGTATCTGCGAAAGGCATCGTTATTAAAAATGATTTGTTTATTAATTTATTTGGAGGAAATGTAATAGAGCCGACCATAACATTATTTGGTGTATTTATTAATATTATTATGGCCTTTGTTATTGCTTCTTTGGCATGGATTTATCCAGTATCTGTTGCCATGCATATTAATCCAGTATCTGTTATGGGAAAAGAGTAGCTTTTTATGACAATAATATATCTTGCTTTGCGAAATCTCTTTTTGAGGCGAAAAAGATATGCTCTTATGGCTATTGCAATACTTTTGGGATTTAGTTTGATTACAATATTATCTGGTTTGGCTTTTGGCGCTCTTGAAACAATTAGAACAAAGGCAGCGCGTTATTTTTCAGGGCATATAGCTTTAGTTAGTTTTACAGGAAGGGATTTTGGAATAAGCAATGCAGATGAAATAATCGAAAAACTAAAAGAAGCAAGGTTCCCGTTAAGAGCAATAACAAAGAGAAGTGTTTATTGGGGAAGGGAAGCCAGAATATTTTTTGCCGGTAATTCTATAATACAAAGAAGAGCTATTGGAATAGATTTTGAGGCAGAAAGAGAAATATTCAAAAATCTGTCCTTTGTCGAAGGAAGCTATGACTCAATGCTTGGCGAAAGCGGTAACGGAGGAATTTTAATAAGCAGGACTGCGGCTGAAATTATTGGTGCCAGAGTAGGGGATGATGTAATATTTTATATAACAATAGGTCAGCAGATCAATACTGCAACAAAAATTATCCGCGGTATTTTTGATGAAACAAGCATTTTTGGATATGCATCATACATGAGAATTGAAGATTTGAATAAACTTATTAATAATCCTGGTTTTGTTACAGACATAGCGTTATATGTAAATGCGGGGGTTAACACAGAAAGGCTTGCCGAAAGAATTAGACTAACCCTGGAGAAAAGCTTTCCTGTTTTTCCAAGAATTTATAATGAGTCTGGTTTTCGTGATGCAAGAAACTCGGGCGCTGAAGTAGAAACCATAGCGGTTGTTCCTATTGATGCACAGCTTGCAGAAATAAGAAATATTCTTAATGCTTTTCTTGCAGGAATATATTTTTTCCTAGTTGTTTTTGTTATTATTGTTATGATAGGTATTTTAAATACATACAGAGTTCTTGTTTATGAGCGAACCAGAGAAATAGGCACCATGAGAGCAATGGGAATGCAAAAAAAACAGGTTAAGTTTCTTTTTTTGACAGAGGCAGCAGCTCTTGCCATTATTGCTTCTTTAGGCGGATTTGTATTAGGGGTTATAACTCTTAGCATTATTGTTAGTCTTGTAGATTTAAGCGCTTTTTCTGCTGCCGGATTATTTACCGAGAGCGGAAGGCTTAATTTTTTTATAGATCCAAAAGTAGTATTTTTTAATACTATTTTTATGCTTTTTGCGGTTGTGCTTGCTGCATGGGGTCCTGCTGCAAAAGCGTCAAATTTACCGCCTGTTCAGGCTTTAGGAAAGGGGACTTGATGTTTGTTAAATATATTTGTGTTGTAGGGTTTTTATTATTTACTTTGTCGGCTTACGGGCAATCTTTTGAAGAATATAGAAATCTTTTAAGAAAAGTAGATACTCTGCTTAGTTTTAATGATCATGATCTTTCTGCGGAGTATACAATCAGAAGAGTGGATCCAGGAGGGTCTGTTTCAACTACTGTTGCCACAGTATTCAGACGCGACAGAAGAGATCAGTTTACTATTTTAATATTGGAACCCCTTAGAGACAGAGGAAAGGGATATTTTAGAAGCGGAGATAACTTATGGCTTTTTGATCCGGTAAGCGGCGGCTATACTCTTACAAGCGCCAGAGAGCGTTTCCAAAATTCCAGTGCGCGCAATTCAGATTTTTATAAATCAAGTTATTATGAAGATTACAATGTTGTTTCTGTAAGAAGAGAAATGCTCGGCAGATTTAATTGCACGGTTCTGGATCTTCGGGCGCGGCATGACAGAGTATCTTTTCCAAAAGTGCGTCTTTGGATATGTGAAAACAATCTTGTAAGAAAAAGAAAGGATTTTAGTCTTTCCGGGCAGCTTTTGAGAACAACAGCAATTCCCAGTTATCAGCAAGTAGGAAACAGTTGGCTTCCAGGCAGCAGTGCAAGAGCGGACGGAACTTTTCCGCCCAGTATTACTATAATTGACCATCTTGTTTTTCGGGATATTGCAGGCAGAAGAGTTTTTGAACGAACAGAAATAACAATAACACAGCCATCGCTGCGGCCGCAGCCGGATATTCTTTTCACTAAGGAATTTCTTGAAAGGGCAAGAAACTGAAAGCAAAAATATTTCAACAACAAGAGAAGAAAAACAGTTTTTTTATTAGCCGACGAAGCGCGGTTTACGTGCAAGCTCCGCTTGCACGTAAACAAACAAGGAAGTTAACAAAAGGTTGCGGCAGCATACCTTTTATTCTTTTTGTCTTGCTTCTTGGATTCTCGCCTGTTTTTGCCGAGGTAGGGGATACGGATTTTCTTTTCGATTTGTTTTACGATCCTCCAGAAGATACTGTTGTCATTGAAATAGATATAGATCACCGAAGACAGTTTGAAGAAAGTGACCAAGTTATAATAAGAAAAAGATTTTCTTCGTTAGCCGCCGGTTCTGCGGGTTGGCGCGGATGGCCGCAGCATAATAATTTATCCGAAGGGTTTGATGCCAGAGCAGGAGCAGTTGCCGAAGCAAGGCTCTCTTTTACTGCAAGACCAAGCCCGATTTTTAGTTTGGCAGGAAGTATTTACACCGAAGTTAACTATGATGAAGGAGAGCCGAATTGGTCAGAAGTTAAAATAGACGAACTTTATGCTGATTATATATGGCGCGATAGGATTATTTTCAGGCTAGGGCAATTTCCAATGACATGGGGTAATGGTCGTCTTTTTACACCCGGAAATTTAATGGCTCACAGCGAAAATGGTTTGGCTTTTCGAGCCAGCTTACCGACTGTTCTGGATGGTCTTACGTTGGTTTCTCTTGCAAATGGGCATGAAATTTATGTGCCCGGACCTGACGCTGAGTTTACTCAATCAGATTTAGTAGGCGCAGCGCTTATCGAAAGAGTTTTTGGTAATGTTCATCTGGCGCTTGGGGGCAGGTTTCAGCGTCATGATGGCTTAAGAACCCTTTCTTCAATTAAAACAGTAATTTTTAGAACAGATATTTTTGCGGACTTTGTTTTTCTTTATGATAATAACAAAAATCTTGATTTTAAGACAGTATCAGGCTTTTTCCGGGAATGGCAAAGACTGATGATATACGGCGAATATTTTTTTAACGGTCAGATTGAAGGAAATAGAGGTCATAATATAGGTCTTGTGATAGGATATAGAAATATATTTTCCAGCCCTGTTGATGCCGGTGTTGAATGGAGGCATGCATTTGCTGACAATACAGGAAGAGTTTTTCCTGCAATCACTTTTTCTCCCTGGAGACATATAAGGGTAAACTTTGGCGTACCTATACTTTACGGAGATGATGAGAGAAGATGGATTCTTGAGGAAAGAGATGAAGATGATAGACAGGATATTCGTTATCATCTGCCCGATAATCGGGGAATTTCTTTTCTCTTTTCGATTGGACTAACTTATTCTTTTTAAGCAGTAGTGCATTTTATGCTTTTTGCCTGAAATTTTCGACAATAACGCCGTCTTTAAGTTTTATTATATGATCTGCAATAGAAAATATATTTTGATCATGGGTTGAAAAAATAAAAGTGGTATTTAATTCGCTGTTTATGCGCTTCATAAGTTCTATTATTTCTTCGCCTGTTTTGCTGTCGAGATTGGCTGTTGGCTCATCTGCAAGCACTATTTGCGGCTTTGTTACAAGCGCGCGGGCAATTGCAACACGCTGCCTTTGCCCTCCGGACAATTCATTGGGCTTATGTTTTTTCCATTTTAAAAGCCCTACAGCTGATATTAAATAATCTATATACTCAACCTGCGCAGCTTTTTCGCTTTTTGTTATTTTTTTCTTGCCTATTAACAGAGGGAACTCAATATTTTCATATACATTTAAGACAGGAAGAAGATTAAAAGATTGAAAAATAAACCCAATTGTCGAATGCCTAAGCTCTGTTATTTTTTTATCAGATAAATTTTCTGTTTCAACGCCGTTGATTTTTACAATGCCTTTTGTTGGAATATCGATACATCCAATCAGATTTAAAATTGTAGATTTTCCGGAGCCCGATGGACCAACTATTGAGATAAAATCGCCTTTTTCAATTTCAAAGGAAACTCCATTGATAGCTGCTACTTCTGTTTTTCCTAATGGATAGATTTTTTTGACATTTTCTAAAGAAACGATTGCCATTGTGCCTCCTCAGAGATTATATCAAAATTTATCAAGGTCTAGCAATATGGCTGGCAGAGTATTGGTAAAATGCAATAATTATGGTTTAATATCTTAAGGTAAAATCAAAGTGAAAAATCAGCATAAAATAATACTTATAATACCCTACTATGGAACTTTTCCCGAGTATCTTCATGCTTGGTTATTATCAGTATCTTATAATCCTGATGTTGATTTTTTGCTTGTAACAGATATTCAGTACAAAAATAAATACCCGGAAAATGTTAAAGTTCTAAATTGGAGTTTCGAAAAATTAATTAAAGAAATTCAAACAAATTTTGATTTTCCCATAAATATAACAAGACCGTATAAATTGTGCGATTATAAACTTGCATATGGACTGATATTTCAAAAACACATAACTCAATATGATTTTTGGGGGTACTGCGATATTGATCAGGTGTTTGGGAGCATCAGAAATTTTATACAAAATGATATATTGGATAACTATGATTTTATTGAATTGCTTGGGCATTTTTCTTTGCATAAGAATAACGGCAGAGTAAACAATTTTTTTAAAATGGATGGAAGTCTTTACGGGTATAAAAAAGCATTTTCAACCAGTAGAAATTGTAATTTTAGTGAAACAACAGGAAAGATACAAATCATATTAAAAAATAACTTTAAATATTACCATAAGCCTGACAGTTTTGCAGATTTAAGCCGATGGCACAAAAAAATTATGCTGGTAGATAATAGCGTGTGCAGCCATAAGCATCAGATTTTTTTCTGGGAAAATGGGAAAGCATATATGGCTTATGTTGCAGATGAGAAAGTTTGCGTTAAAGAGTTTATGTATATTCATTTTCAGAAAAAGAATCCTAAAATCGAATTTAAAGATGTTAGCGATGTAAAATCTTTTTATTGCTTCGCAGATAAGTTTGTAATAAAAAACGAAGGACCCCCGACAAAAGAATTTATTTATAAACACTCAAATTACAGGGGAGCATTGCGCGAAAAAATTGAAAGGACAATAGCTAAGTTTAAGCTATTCTTCAAGCGGTATGTTTTGCTTGACCGTACCAGAAAAAGAATTTTACTTGACGTAAAAATGTCAGGATATAAAATATTAAAACCTAAAGTAACAGAGTCGCGACTGTGATTTGTATAAAACACACGGGGAGTATAGGAGTATAATAATAGATGAAAATAGCAATTATTGGAACAGGCTATGTGGGCTTGGTCTCCGGAACATGCTTTGCTGAATTTGGATGGAGTGTAACTTGTATTGACAAGAGTATCGAAAGAATTGAATCTCTGGAAAAAGGCATTATGCCCATATACGAACCAGGTCTTGAAGATCTTGTTAAAAAGAATGTAAAAGAAGGTCGCCTTAATTTTTCTCTTGACTACGCACCTTATGTTGAAGAAGCAGATATTGTTTTTATTGCAGTAGGAACTCCTTCCCGGCGCGGGGATGGCTATGCAGATTTAACTTATGTCTATGAAGCAGCAAAAGAAATTGCACAGCATTTAAAAGGATATACTATAATTGTTGACAAGAGCACTGTTCCTGTAGGAACAGCAAGAAGCGTTGAAAAGCTAATAAGGGCAGAAAACTCTTCTGCAGATTTTGATGTCGCATCAAATCCTGAATTTTTACGCGAAGGCGCTGCGATTAACGATTTTATGCGGCCTGATCGTGTTGTTATAGGCGTTGAAAGCGAGAAGGCAAAAGAAATGCTTAGAGAGCTTTATAGACCTCTTTATTTAATTGAAACGCCAATTGTAATAACAGGGCTTGAAACAGCCGAACTAATAAAATACGCTTCCAATGGTTTTCTTGCCACTAAAATTTCATTTATAAATGAGATAGCAAATCTTTGCGAAAAAGTAGGCGCAGATGTTAAGGATGTTTCCAAAGGAATGGGTCTCGATAAAAGAATTGGTCCCAAATTTCTCCATGCAGGTCCCGGGTATGGCGGCTCCTGTTTTCCAAAAGATGTAAGCGCACTTGTTAAAATTTTTCACGATAATGGAATGACTGCCAGAATTCTCGAAGGAGTCATAAATGTTAATGATTCACAAAAATCTCTTATGGTTAGTAAAATAAGGGAAGCATTCGGCGGCAGTGAAGGCAATAAAACAATTGCTTTTCTTGGGCTAACTTTTAAGCCGGAAACAGATGATATGCGGGAAGCTCCCTCTCTTACGATTATTCCTGCTCTTATAAACGGCAATGCCGTTATACGCGCGACAGACCCGCAGGGGATTAAAGAAGCAAAAAAACTGCTTCCCGATTCAGTTGAGTATTTTGATGATCTTTATGAAACATGCAAAGACGCAGATGCTGTTGTTGTTATAACAGAATGGAACCAGTATAGGGCAATTGACTTGAAAAGGCTAAAGAAAGCAATGCGGGGAAATATATTTATTGATCTTAGAAATATATACAATAAAGAGTTAGTTGAAAAAGCAGATTTTATATACTTTGCTGTAGGCAGGGGTCGGCGAAGTCCGGTGTTGCCTTGAACTCAGTATAAAATTTAGAGCATGAGCCAGCGGGTGTAAACAAAGCTACCGGAAGTGAGGAAACAAAATTGAATTATAACAGATGTGCGGTAAATGGAGTATTTGATCTTTTTCATGTCGGACATGTGCGGCTCTTAAAAAGAGCAAAAGAAATGTTTAAAGAAGTTGTTGTTACCGTAGACTCCGATGAGCTTGCTAAAAAAGAAAAAAGAAAACCGATTTTTAGCCAGAAAGAGCGGATTGAAATAGTAAAAGCTTGCCGTTATGTTGATGATGCTGTTGTTGTTGACAGAGATTATGGTCCTCATGCTCTTGATCCTGTAAGGGTTGACGAATTTATGAAAGAGCACAAAATAGATGCTGTTTTTGTTGCTGCAGATGACGACGATGAATATGTAAAATACTGGTTTGGTCATCTTTATGCGCAAGGAAAACTTGTTATTGTTCCAAGAACAAAAGATGTATCAACTACGCGTGTTATTAAAGTTGTTAACGGAGAAATCGTCAAAGAGTTTACAGGTAAAATTATTAGAGAAATAAAAAAGAAAATGCCAAAAAGAATTATAAATAAAAAAAATAAATAAATAAACAAACAAACAAACAAATTCTACAAGTTTGCACAAAGAGGAGATTTGTCAAATAGTGTTTTTATTAAAAATTTGCAGACTAGCTTTTAAAATGATTTTTGGTCGTTTTTCTCGTAAAAAAAATATACTTTTAATTCTTACATCTGGTCTTGGCAATACAATTATGACAATTCCTTTGTTAACAGAATTAAGAAGATTAAAGCCAAATTACAAAATTATTGTTGCTGGCAATAAATCCAATATATTGCTAGTTACTGACGATAGAAAACTGTACGATGAGGCATATACTTATGACGGTGATAGAAAAAAACTGTTGACTTTTTTGCTGGAATTATTGATTACTAAAAGACATAATAATCAGATAGCTTTTATTGATTTTTATAAATATGTAATTATTCCTTATTCCTGTGATGGCTGGTCTGCTTTTCTAAAAAAAATAGGTCTTGCTAAAAAAATTATTTTTGTAAAATATAAAAATGTAGCAGCAATAGAAAATGCAATAAATATTGAATACGAAGAAGGGAAAAGTGAAATAGAGCTCAATTTAGCTGCTTTAAAATATTTGACAGATGAAAATAGTAAAATAGAGGTTCCAAGAATTAGTATAACAAAACAGGAAAATGAACAAGCAATTAATTATTTGGAAAAACACAGTGTTGATAAATCCAGAATGATTATTATACATGGAGGATTTGCAAAAGCAGCAGCGGTAAAAGCAATTCCCCTTAAATTTATAGAAGAAGTGCTGGAAAAATTTTCCAATGCATACGAGTTTGTTCTTCTGTGTGGTCCGGATGAAAAGTTTTTTATTGAAAAAAATGATTTTTCTAAAATTAAGAGCAAAGTTAAAATATTTGATGATATATCTAATATAAGAATTCTTGCAGCTGTGTTAAGCCATGCAAAACTACTTATAAGCGCAGATACAGGTCCTTCCCACATAGCTGCAGCTACAGGAATACCTGTTATATCAATTTTTGGTCCTACAGATGATAAGCGATGCGTGCCCCTGGGAGGCTTGTCTAAAACTGTAAGAGTTGTAAAAAACGAAAACTGTGATTGTTTTAATTGCTGGGACTTAAATGGCAGCAGAAGTTGCCCGTTTGAAAGAAAATGCTTAACTTCTATTCCTGCTGAAAAAATAATAACAGCAGCTTCTGAATTATTAGACTCTGATAGATAATAAAAGGGTTAGTCTTTTATATATACCCATAAAATTATGAAGACAAGCAAGGATTATATATGGGAAGCTTGAATTTTGATAATATTCGCATAATTGTAATTGGCGATATAATGCTTGATATTTATTACTATGGGAAAGTAAACAGGCTTTCTCCGGAAGCGCCGGTGCCTGTAGTTAAAGTTGATCACATTACTTACACTCCCGGCGGCGCTGCGAATGTTGCTGTAAATATTGCAGATGTTGGAGCATCTGCTTTTCTGTTAGGTTATGCAGGCGATGATGAAAACAGAAAAAAGCTTGAAAAACTGTTAGCCGAGAAAAAGATAGAACGTGATTTTATTTCTATAAAAAAACCTACAATAACAAAAGCAAGAATTATAGGCGAGCGTCAGCAAATTGTAAGAATGGATTTTGAAGACCCAGTAGAAGATAACAAAGAGGCAGAAGAGTTTCTTAAGAAAGCCTTCATGCAGCAGGTAGAAAAAACTGCGATGAACAGAACAGAACAGAACAGAACAGAACAGCAGTTATCCTATCAGACTATGGAAAAGGAATTTGCTCAAAAGAACTTTGCCAATTTATAATAAATGTATGCAAAGAAAAAAATATCCCAACAATAGTTGATCCCAAAGGAACAAACTGGGAAAAGTATTCAGGCAGTTATATTGTTACGCCAAATTTTTCAGAATTTAAAGCAATGGTCGGCAAAGAAATATCAAATAACGACGAAGACATCGAGAAATATATATGTTATATCGCAGAAAAATATAATCTCCAAAAACTTCTAGTAACGAGGTCTGAGAAAGGAATGAGCTGTTTTGACGGCAAATCAATTATTCACATGCCAACAAAAGCAAAAGAAGTTTTTGATGTATCAGGAGCAGGTGATACAGTTGTTGCAATATTGTCTGTATGTCTAGGAGCGAAATTTAATCTCGAAGAATCTCTTCTGGTTACCAATAAAGCAGCAGGTATTGTTGTCGGAAAATTGGGGACAGCATCTGTTTCTGCAGAAGAGATAGAACAATCTTTTGACGAAGAAAGAAAAAAAGTTGTTGGTTTAAATGAGTTGGAATCCTTGGTTGCAGGCCTTAGGGGTAGAGGTAAAAAAATAGTTTTTACCAATGGCTGCTTTGATCTTTTCCATGCAGGTCATGTAAAAGTTTTAAAAGAAGCAAAATCTTTCGGCGATATTCTTATTCTTGGTCTTAACAGTGATTCATCAATTAAAAGACTTAAAGGCGAATCCAGACCAATAAATAATCTTTCCGACAGGCTTACAGTTCTTACAAACTTTTCTTTTATAGATTATGTTGTTGTTTTTGATACAGATACTCCGCTTGAAATAATAAAAAAGATAACCCCGGATGTTCTTGTTAAAGGCGGAGATTATTCTGTTGAATCTGTTGTTGGCAACGAATATGTAAAAGAAGTAAAGCTTGTAAAATTTCTTGATGGATATTCAAGTACAAATATAATTAAAAAAATACAGGAGAAACAATAAATGATAATAGTAACCGGAGGAGCCGGATTTATTGGCAGCAATATTGTTAAAGGGCTAAATGACAGAGGTATTGAAGATATAATTATAGTTGATAATTTAAGACATAGTGAAAAGCACCTTAATCTTAATAGTTTAAAATTCAAAGATATTTTACTCACAGAAGATTTTTTAAATAAGCTGGATTCTATTGATAATATTTCAGCTATTTCCCATCAGGGTGCATGTTCAGATACAATGGAAACTGACGGCGCTTTTATGATGAAAAATAATTATGAGTTTAGCAAACAGCTTTATAATTTCTGCAGCAGAAAAAACATAAAATTCATTTATGCTTCATCTGCTTCGGTGTACGGAAACGGAGACAAAGGCTTTAAAGAAGAGAGAAGTAACGAGTATCCCCTGAATATATATGCGTATTCAAAATACTTATTTGATCAATATGTAAGGGACAACGCAAAATCAAGTAAAAACCAGATTGTAGGACTTAGGTATTTTAATGTTTACGGGCCGCAAGAAAATCACAAAGGAAAGATGGCTTCTGTTTTTTTTCACTTTTGCAACCAGGCAAAAGAGACAGGTGTTATAAAAGTATTTGAAGGAAGTAAGAATTTTTTAAGAGATTTTGTTTTTGTGGATGATATAGTAAAAATCAATCTCCATTTTCTTGATAACAATATTTCGGGAATATTTAATTGTGGTACAGGACAGTGCAAAAGCTTTTATGATGCTGCAATTGCCATAAAAGAGCAGTTTGCTGATAAAGAGATAAGAATAGAGGAAATACCTTTCCCGGAGAAATTAAAAGGCAAATATCAGGCATATACAAAGGCAGATCTTGAAGATTTAAGAAAAATTGGAAAATATGATAAAGAGATGACAGATATTCATAAAGGTGCATCTCAATATTTGAAAATATTAACCAAAGATCAGGGGTATTATAAATAATATTATGTGTGAAAAGGCTGCATGGACTCTTTTTCTTGACAGAGATGGTGTTATTAACGAAAGAATGCCGGATGCATATATATACGACTTTAATGACTTTAAATTTAAAAAAGATTTTCTCGATGTCTTTCCAAAAATTGCATCTGGGTTTAAGCATATTTTTATAGTTACGAACCAGCAGGGAATTGGCAAAGGTCTTATGACAATCGAGGAACTTGAAGTAGTACATAATAAAATGCTGGACGCGCTTGGAACTCTGGCAAAAAAAATTAACAGAATTTATTTTTGCCCGCATCTTAAAGATGAAAATTGCCAGTGCAGGAAACCTAATCCAGGAATGGCATATATGGCAAAAAATGATTTTCCTGCCATTGATTTAAAAAAAGCTATTTTAATAGGCGACAGGGAAAGCGATGTAGAGTTTGGAAAAAATGCCGGCATGAAAACAATTTTAATAAATACAGATAATGAAGAGACATCTGCTGATTATTCTGTTAAAGATTTCTATGAGATAGAAAATATAATAAAAAGGCTGTTAAAGTGAAAAATATACTTGTAACAGGGTCAGCAGGTTTTATTGGCAGCAGAACTTGTGAAAAACTGGCAGATTATGGTTATAAAGTAACAGGCATTGATAATGTAAATGATTATTACGATGTCAGGCTAAAAGAACACAGGCTCAAACATCTTGCAAAAAAATATATTGAGTTCCGGCAAATAGATATAGAAAATTATCTTGAATTAAAAAAACTATTTGAAGAAAAAAAATTCGATGCAGTTATCAATCTTGCGGCAAGAGCAGGGGTGCGTGCAAGTATAGAAAATCCTGATATTTATTTTTCAACCAATGTGCAAGGAACCCTGAATCTTCTAAAACTCTGTGTTGAACATAAAATAAATAAATTTGTGCTTGCGTCAACTTCTTCATTATACTCCGGGGAACCAATTCCGTTTTCTGAAAAATATCCGGTAAATGAACCTATTTCTCCGTATGCAGCATCTAAAAAAGCTGCGGAAGTTTTATCCTATACATATCACTATCTTTATGGGGTTGATGTTACTGTTGTAAGATACTTTACGGTTTATGGTCCTGCCGGCAGGCCGGATATGAGTCCGCTTCGTTTCATACACTCGATTGTTGAAGGGAAGCCGCTTAAGCTTTATGGTGACGGGAATCAATCAAGAGACTTTACTTATATTGATGATATTGCGGAAGGAACAATAAAAGCTCTTGCTCCGTTGGGATATGAAATAATAAACTTGGGTGGCGGCAGAAGTCCGGTAACAATTAATGATTTCATTAAATCAATCGAAGAAAAAACAAACAAAAAAGCTGTAATTGAATATTTCCCGTTTAACAAAGCTGATATGAAAGAAACAATGGCAGATATATCAAAAGCACACAAGCTTCTCGGCTGGCAGCCTATAACAGAAATTGATGAAGGTGTAACTAAATCCGTTGAGTGGTATCATGAAAACAGAGAGCTTATGAAAGGGATAGATTATTATGATTGAAGCAAAAAGCACCGGAAGATTTAAAAACCTTAATTTGGAGAAAATATAAGATGAATAAAATTCAAGTAATTGATTTCATAAATACCGGAAAAGGCGCGGAAAGGCTTCTTTTTAGTCGTGTAAAAATGGTTCATAATGATATAAGATTTAATAATTCAATAATTTGCCCGGAAGGCGAAGAGGCGCACCGAATTGCAGAAGCAGGTGTTCCGGTTTTAACAATGAAAATTAGCAGGGAACTTGGGATTTTTAATATTATTTGCGAGTTTGTTGAATTATATAAAATTATTAAAAACAACTCTCCCCATATTATTCATACCCATACTTCCAAAGCAGGTGCGCTTGGAAGAATTGTGTGTTGGTATATAAATTTATTCAGAAAAAAGAAAATATATATAATACACCAGGTTCATGGATACTATTTTTTTAGACTGAAAGGATTTAAAAGAAAAATATTTTACTGGATAGAGAAAATGCTGGCATTTATAACCGATGCACTTTTGTTCCAAAACAAATATGAGTATGAATTGTCCATGAAGTTTAAACCCAAAAAAACTAAATTCCACATGATAAAAAATGGAATAAATTTTGATCATTTTAGCGGAATCTCCGGCAGCAGAGACAATGATGTAAAAATAATTATATGCGTTGCTAGAATAGAGCCGGTTAAGAATCATAAAATGCTGTTAGAAGTTGCCAATTTATTAAGAACTCAGTATCAATACAATAAATTTATAATTTATATCATAGGGGAAGGCGAATACCAGTATTTGGAGAAAATAGTAACGCAATATAACTTGTCTGAAAATGTTGTTTTTACAGGGAAATTACAGCGGAAAGAAGTAGCAGAGTACCTTGAAATTGCTGATATTTCTGTATTGACTTCGATTAACGAAGGGATGCCGCGCAGTCTAATGGAATCTATGTATTATTCGATTCCATGTATTGGGACAAATGTAATTGGGACAAATGAAGTTATTGTGGATAATTATAATGGATATCTTGTGGAACTTAATGATTGTGAAAAATTTGCAGAGAAAATGTATTGTTTATTAACAAACGATGATATAAGAAAAGAACTTGGGACAAATGCAAAAAAACATTGTCTTGAAAATTTTAATGAAGACAAAACAATTGAAATAATAAAAGATATTTACATTAATGCTATGACAGAACGAGAGAGTAAATAAATGGTATAATACCATTTATTTCGATGAAATATTGCAGAAATCTCCCATGCGTATAAACTGTACGTTCTGTTTTTGCAGCCACAAGATGAATTTTTTTAGCTTTCCGACGAGTCTTTTCCTTCCGACCTTAAACACAAACTGATTGATTAGCTTTATTTTGCTTGCAGTTTCCGGTGAATCTTTGGCAAGCTCCCACGGGTGAATATAAAGCATGTAGTTACCTTCTTTTTTCAAATATCTTTTTGCAAGAAACTTTAAAATAAATAAAGGAAAGAGTCTGAAATATCCGCCGCCCGTAAACGGAATATACTTACCGAAAATATTCACTGTGGGCGTTTCAAACTCAATATGCCCGTCTATTTCATGTATTAACCCGTCACGTTTTTTAAATCTGGACAAATCCATAACATTGTAATACCTGTGCTCTTTAAACCTGATCATTGACGCATCATATTTAAACCCCAACTCCCATAACGCTGAAAGCTTGTCGTTCTGCATGGAGAAACAGGGTGCTCTGTAACCAATAACCGGCTTTCCGGATAATTCTTCAAGGCGGATTTTAGCCTCGCGCGAGGCTTGTACAAAATCTTCCGGCGAAAGGTTATAAAGCAAAGTGTGATCTAGTCCGTGACACGCGATCTCGTGACCCATCTTTGCAAGAGAGCGTATAGTTTCAGGATCGTCTTTGGCATAACGACCTAACGCAAAAACAGTGAAGAATATACCCATGTCCGCCATTTCTTGCATAAAGGGGAGCGCATGGCGAGCTAAACGCTTGTCTGAATCAAGATGACCTTTAAAATAAGGCACATCTGTCCAGTCCTCAAAATCCATTGTTAAAAAAACTTTATGCATTATTCGAATATCCTCAAATCAATTTTTTCCCGTCTTTTCTGAATTGTCTGGTCTGCTCAACAGTAGGCCATGTATTGTAGCACCCTTGATCCTGCGGATTGGGCCGCCGGTTGAGCGTTCCCTGCTCAAGGGCATGAAGCACCCTAACCATCAATTCTCCGCCGACCTTTTTGGTGCGCGCTATTACTTGAAACATGGTTTTGCAGTCACCGATGAAGACTTTTTCCTGATCAACAATATCACCGTCATCGATTTTCGCAGACATAAAATGAACAGTCGCGCCAGCCTCTTCCTTGCCCTGAAACAAATACCAGAAACTTGGCAAACAGCCGCGGTTATCCGGCAGAAGGCTGCCATGCACATTTAAAATGCCAAATTTCGGAAAACTAAGCAAAGGGTCTTTTATAACCTGCGGCATTGAGAAAGATAATATTACATCCGGGTTAATCGCTTTGATTTGTTCAAAAAATGCAGGATTATTGATATTGGGCATTTTTATATATTTTATTTTGTTTTTTTTCGCAACTGCTTTAACAGAACATAACCCGCGGCAAAGCTTGTATCTGCAGACAAAATCCAGCCATCCAATAAAAGTGCGGAAAATCTCGGCAAATCCCATTTTCGCGACCTGGAAAAATCCGAACCACTTCAAAAAATCCGAAACTTTATTTTGCAAAGCAAATTTACAATTGTTATTAACTATCAACAAAACCTCGGAATTATCAATTATTTTTTGAATATTTGCGGGAATAAAAAACTTGTCTTCTTGCGTAAAAATAACTGTTTTTAACATTCGTCCACCTAACATAATTCAAATAAAAATATTCATAATACATATTCAAGCACTTTACTTGATTAAACACAACATGGTCAAGGCATAATTTATGCTGTTCGTATATCTCTTGTTTTATTTCCGAACAAAGCGAGTGTCGCGACGTGCAAGCACGCTCATCCGCCGAATAAGTGAGAGTTGCGGGCAAATGTAATTTGCACATGACCGAACGATGAGGTGGGCAAAGGGGCTATGCCACTTGTGAACCGAGCGCGTGAGGAAACAAAAGGTATCATACCGCGGTATGATACCTTTTATATAAAAAAAGATTTGAAATTATTCGAAAAATTGGTATAAATAAATATGATTGAAGTAAAAGGCACACATAATACTGCTCTTTGTTTTTGTGATGAATTGGATGACAAAGCATGGGAACAAATTCGAATAGTTTGCGATCAAGCTGTATTTTCTGACAGCAAAATACGCATAATGCCGGATGTACACGCAGGGAAAGGCTGCACAATCGGTACAACAATGACGATCACGGATAAAATTGTTCCGGGCATGGTGGGTGTTGATATAGGCTGCGGCATGGAAACAGTTGAGCTTGCAGAAAAAGAAATCAGCTTTGAAAAACTGGATAGCGCAATTCGCAGAAATATTCCATCCGGGCGCGGAATACGCCGCGATCTTCACGCTCTTAATTCGGAAATCGACTTGACCCGGTTGCGATGCGCTGCAAAGGTTAACCTAAGCCGCGCCCGCCACAGCATCGGCACGTTAGGTGGCGGAAATCACTTTGTCGAGGTTGGTCGCGCAGATAACGGAACACTCTTTGTTGTGGTGCATTCAGGCAGCCGCCATTTGGGAACAGAGGTTGCAGACTATTATCAGGATAAAGCTTTAAAACAGCTTTCCGGCAACCTGGACGCACAGATTGACGAGCTTGTTGCACAGCTTAAAAGGGACGGCCGGAAAAAGGAAATAGATTCTGCTGTAAAACAGATGAAACGCGAAAGCGCGCGTTCTTTGCCTGTTCCCAAGGATTTAACATACGTTACCGGAGATTTATTCGATGATTATATTCACGATATGAAGATTATTCAGCGCTTTGCTGTTCTTAACCGCAAGGCAATGGTGGATGTGATTTTAACCCAAATGAGATTAACAAAAAACAGTGAATTTACAACGATTCATAATTATATTGATACAGATACCATGATTTTGCGAAAAGGCGCAGTGTCGGCGAAGCAGGGTGAAAAATTATTGATTCCGATGAATATGCGCGACGGCAGCCTGATTTGCATTGGCAAAGGTAACGATGACTGGAACCAGTCTGCTCCGCATGGCGCCGGCAGAATTATGAGCCGCACAGCTGCATTCAGCGCGCTTTCGATGGATAAATACAGAGAAGAAATGGCGGGCATATTCACAACCTGTATAGGAAAGGATACGCTTGATGAAGCGCCAATGGCATACAAAAGCATGGAATCGATTGTGAAACAGATTACGCCTACTGCTGAAATTCTTCTGCACATTAAGCCTGTGTATAATTTTAAAGCAGGGGAATAAGGGAATAGAAATGGAAATAATTTTTATTATATTACTTGGCATTGCTGCTTTGTGTATTTATTTTTTGCCAACTATCATAGCGGCTGGCAGAAATTCTGTGGCAACATTTTTGATATTTTTAGTAAATCTTTTTGGCGGGTGGACAGTAGCGTTGTGGGTTTTTGTTTTCATTTGGGCATTTTGTGCAAAAAAGAAAGAATAATTATAAGTGTTCTAAACGGAGAATAGCTATGAGTTTAATTGAAAATATTCTTGAAGAGCATATTAAAGCAGTTGATTATCTTAAAAGAGAATCTGCTGTGTTGGAGGAAATTGCTTCTGTAATCGTAGAAGCAGTCAATAATGGGAATAAAGTATTATTCGCAGGGAATGGCGGCAGCGCAGCAGATTGCCAGCATTTTGCTGCAGAAATGTCCGGCAGGTTTAAAAAAGAGAGAAGAGGGCTTCCCGGCATAGCTTTAACAACAGATACTTCTGCGTTAACTGCAATTGCGAATGATTATGGTTATGAAAATGTCTTTTCCAGGCAGGTCGAAGCTATTGCAAAACCCGGAGATGTTTTTGTCTGCTTTTCTACATCCGGAAACAGCCCGAATATATTTAAAGCCGCAGATAAAGCGCTTGAGATAGGCTGTAAAACAATTGGTTTTCTTGGAAAAGATGGCGGAACAATAAAAAGCAAATGCAATATCTCATTTGTTGTTCCGGCGCCTGTAACAGCAAGGATACAGGAAACACACTTGTTGGCATATCATATAGTGTGCGAACTTATTGATAACTCTTTTTAGGCGCCTCACTCGCTCAGTACATAAGGAGCATAGTGCCTTTGTCCACCTTATCGTTTGGTCATGTGCTTGCAAGCACGTCCGCGACACTCACTTCTTCGGCGAATGTGCAAGCTCTGCAACATGGACGTTGTGTCTGGCGCTGCGACACGGATGTCGCGATAAAGCGCCAGGCAGCTTGCTTGCGGCTTTCGCTCCATTCAGAAATAAATTTGTGGGACTCAATTAAATTTGTTCTTAAACCTTCGAGGCTAGGCGAGACCTAAATGGTTGGGAAATTAGTGAAAAAAAAGACCAATGGTCGGTTTTAGCCTGTGCCCTCTTCTGTGTTTATATCAGCTAAATTTTTCCAGCAAATAATTACTTAGCGCCTCGGTTGTATTATCAATCAATACAGATTCTTTTTTAAGGCTAAGAACCTTCTCAAGCTGCGGCGGCAAAATCTGCTTTACCCCTGTAGCAAGCTCAACAACTTCGAGGAATTTCCCAGGATGAGCTGTTGACAAAGCTATTATCGCACTATTTTTGGCACAAGAGCCCGATAGTTTCCTGGCATATCTTTGCGAAGCCACATACCCTACAGCTGTGTGAGGATCAATAAAGCGTCTTTTATCCTTATAATAACTTTTTACTGCATCAAGAGTCTCATCATCGCTAACCCATTCGCCAACAAGCATTTCTCCCATCTTTTTGTAATCATCATTAAAAATATCTTTAAGCCGTTCAAAGTTGCTTGGGTTACCCACATCCATTGCGTTCGAATAAGTTTGCACAGACTGCCGCGGTGAGTATATTCCCGATTCAAGATACTCAGGCACTTCCTTGTTTGCGTTGGTTGCCGCAATAAACTTTTTCACAGGAAGCCCCCACTTTGCAGCAAGCACACCCGCAGTAAGATTCCCAAAGTTCCCGCTCGGCACAGTAAAAATTATGTCTGCGAACTTTTTCTTAAGCTGATTTATGGCATAGACATAATAAAAAGCCTGCGGAATAAGCCTGCCAAGGTTAATCGAATTCGCAGAAGTAAGCGGAAGTGCCGCAAGTCCCTTGCTAAGAAAAGCCTCCTTCACCATTTTCTGGCAGTCATCAAAAGAACCCCTTACCTCAAGCGCAGTAACGTTTCCGCCAAGTGTTGTAAGCTGCTTCTCCTGAAGATTACTTACTCTTCCCGAAGGATATAATATTACAACATCAATATTTTTTTTGTTAAAAAAAGCTTGAGCTACTGCGCTGCCTGTATCACCCGAAGTTGCTGTAAGTATTATGGCTTTTCTGTCATCCCCTGTTAACAGCTCTTCCATGGATGCAGCAAGAAAAGAAGCGCCAAAATCTTTAAAAGCGCAAGAAGGACCATGATAAAGCTCAAGTATAAAAATGTTATCTCCGGCATCGGTAATTTCCGGCTTAAACGGAAAAGCTTTTTTGCAGATATTTTGCACTCTCTCTGCAGAAAGATCATCTTTTAAAATTTCATAAGCAAACATTGCCGATGAATCAACAAAAGAAGTTTTTTCATCCATTGAATTAAACAAATTTGAAAGATCAGGCATTTCCTCAGGATTATATAATCCGCCTTCGGGCGAAAGCCCCTGGAATATCGCTTCTTTAAAACTAACCAAATGATTTTTATTTCTTGTGCTATAAAATTTCATATTTCTCCCTCATTTTACACCAAAAACCTACACACCCAAAAAAGATTTGTGAATAACATTGATAGATTTCTCTGTCTCTTCTTTTTTAATTACAAACGAAATATTTCGTTCGGAAGACCCTTGCGCAATCGCATAAACATTTATGTTGTTATCGCCCAAAGTGCTGAACAATTTTCCCGCAACTCCCGGAGTGCCTCTCATATTTTCACCGATTATCGATACAATTACAAGATTTTCTTTGAGTTCAAATTTTTCAATTGCCTTGGACTTAAGCTCAAAACTCAAATCCTCTTTCATAAGCGCAATTGCTTTTTTCGCATCATCAGCAAGACATACAATACATATCGTATGCTCAGAAGAAGCCTGGGAAATCATTATCATATTTATATTATTTTTTGTAAAAGTTTCAAAAACTTTGGAAGCAAATCCCGGCTGACCAATCATTCCGCCGCCAACAACATTGATAATTGAAACATCGTTAATGCTTGCAATACCAATTATAGGCATATTGTGAGCCTTGGGCTTTTTAACAATCATTGTTCCCGGCGCAGAAGGATTAAGGGTATTTTTTATACACATGGGAATTCCTTTTTCGAAAGCAGGAATAACTGTGCTGGGGTGAATTACCTTAGCGCCAAAGTAAGAAAGCTCCATCGCCTCTTCCACACTTATTTCCGGAACCACAAAAGCGCTTTTTACAATTTTGGGATCTGCGCTTAATACGCCATCAACATCTGTCCATATTTCAATTATGTTTGCGCCTACTCCTGCAGCAATTATTGACGCAGAAAAGTCCGAGCCGTTTCTTCCCAAAGTAGTTGTTGAACCATCTTCTGCAGACGCAATAAAACCAGTAATTACAGGAATCCCTTCTTCCTTGAAAATCCGCTGCTTTATGTTTTTATATGTTTCTTCGTAGTAAACAATAGCCCGCGTATACTGCTTATTTGTTTTTATAATTTCCCGTGAATCCACATAATGAGCTTTTTGCCCAATCGAATTTAGATATGATGCAATAAGAAAGTTATTAAGCCTTTCTCCAAAGCTTGCAATAAGATCAAGGCTTCTTGGAGAACACTCTCTTACAAGCTCAACTCCTTTAAGAAGACTTTCAAGTTCTTCGATCATCTCTTTTATGCTTGCCATTGCTTCCTGTGCAAAATTGCCGCTCATAAGTTCGTTTACAGCTTTTTCCTGCCTTAAAAGCAGCGTACCAATATTTTCTATATAATTGGTTTTTCCTTCTGCGGCAATTTTAGCAGAATTAAGAAGCAGGTCTGTGATTCCCTTCATCGCTGAAAAAACAACTGCAACCCTTGATTTTTTGCTTTCTTCGATAACTATCGAGCAGACATGTTTAATTTTTTCAGCATCTTGCACAGAACTTCCGCCGAATTTCAGTACTTTAATCATTTACTTTTCCTATGTTTTTAGAATTGACGAATCAAATAAATGGTATTATACCTCGTGTTCGTCTCCTCACTCGGTTATGTGCAAGCTTTGCTTGCCCGCAACTCTCGTTTCGTCGACGAATACCGCAGGGCTTTGCCCTGCACACCCTGCGCCTACGGCGCATGCTCCGCAGCCAAAGCTGCGGGGTACGCGTACGCGACCATTTGTTTCCTCATTCGCTCGGTACATAAGAGGCAAAGCCTCTTTGTCCACCTCATCGTTCGGTCATGTGCGTGCAAGCACGCCCGCGACCCTCACTTATTCAGCGGATGCCCGTGCAAGCACGTCCCCTTCGGGTCCGGCTTCGGCGCGACTCTCGCTTCTTTCAGAAATACAAATTATCATTTTTTTTCTGTTTAAATAAGTATTTTTTGCTATATTAATTTGCTGTATTAATATATAAAAATTGTGGAAAAAAGTCTAAAATTTGATTATAATTAGTTGCCATAATTGAATTTTTTAAGAGGGAAAACAGTTTTTTTGCAAAATAAAACAAAAAATCGCCGGTTTTTAAGCATATTTGACTTATTTAGCATATCCGGCAAATTAAGCATAAGCATTATGCTCATTATTTTAACTATCTCATGCGTAACCGGCTCTTCTTTGGAATCTTCGGAGCAAAAAAAAGAAACCGGAAGAGAAGGCGAAAAAAAAATACTGCAGGGAACCCCCAAGACCCACTTTACTCCGCAAGAAATGCAGCTTTTTTTTAACAGCGTTATGAGGCAGCAAATACGGATTGGGAATAAAAGATTCCTGCCTGTAATAGATAACAGACGGCCTGTTTTCGTTGCCCGCGACATTAATAATAATGGGCATACAGAGTTTTTTGCTTTGTTTGCAGAAAGTATTTTGGAGAATGAAACTTCAGGCATATTGCGAAGTGTTGTAAGCGATCTGCGAAATATCTACAGAAGTGATATTTATCAGCGGCAATTTATCCTGGCAGTATTCAGATATCATGAAACTAATAATGAAAAAAAATTTATACATGAGCAAAATATTATTTTGGAAGGCACCGGAGCTTTTTCTTCATTAAAAGAACTGAAGATAGACAGAAACAATAAAATTTACGGAATATCTGCAACCTTTGTAACAAGCGCCGGCACACACGAAGATATAGTTATAAAAGGAAGACAGGCATATTCAATAACTTCCATAAGAAATACGTTGTCAGACTCAACAAGAAAAGAGGATATCAACAATACTGGAGTAATCGATCTCTTGCGCCATAATAAAGTATTTGTTGACGGGCTTGGCGTTGAGACTTTCATTACCTGGTATATATTTGACGGGGAAAGATTTAGATCTGTAAAAACAGTGAATACAGTAAAAGATCTTCGTGTATTTCTTAGGGAGTCACAGATGCACCTGGAAGCAAGGCGAACAGATAGATTTATTAGAAGAGCAGTTGCTCCGCCTGTTTTAGAAAAGCTCAATGCAGCAAGAATCGGGCAGGAAAGAATCATGCAAAGAATTTTTTACCCTGTAAAATGGGAGTACTCATTTTTAATCGATATAAACAGAATGTTGGCGGCTGGTAACGAGATTAGTTTTATTTTTCCCGAAATATATGAAAGCCCTTTTAGAAGAGATCGGGATGGTCTGTACAGTTTTACTACATACGTGAGAGTTCTGCTGCGAAATGGCGGCGTAGCAATATCCTCCGAAAATATGGATACCGATATTATAATAAACGAAGAAATTTACCTTGTAAGAATTTATATGGCAGAAAATCCATTTGAAGATAACAGATTTTTCTTTTTTGTTCATTAAAGCTGATAGGTACTAACCCAAAACCCTTTTCGCTGGCGCAATTGGGTGCAGGAAAATGTAGTAACCCCGCAAGGCGGAGTAGTGGAATTATCAGTATAAAAAAAATCATTGTTGACAATAAATTCTAAAAAATATAAAGTCCCAATATGTGCAAATATTTTATTGATGGCTCTTTCCCCATAAAAGGAAAAATAAAAGCAAGTGGTAATAAAAACGCTGCTCTTCCCTGTATTGCCGCAGCGCTTCTTGCGGACGGCGAAGTAATTCTTGAAAATGTTCCTGAAATAGAAGATGTGTCTGTCATGCTTTCTATAGCGACCAAGCTTGGCGCAACTGTTACAAAAATTAAATCAAACGAATACTCAATAAAAAGCGATGATATAAAATCCGAACTTCCTCAGGAAGAAGCAAAGTCCATACGTGCATCGATTTTGTTTGCCGGCCCCCTGCTTGCAAGAACAGGGAAAGCTGTATTCCCGCCTCCTGGAGGCGATGTAATCGGAAGGCGCAGGCTCGATACCCATTTTCTGGCTTTCGAAGAACTTGGAGCAAGAATAGAGATCGACGGGTTTTTTAAGCTTACTACCAACAAACTGGTTGGCGCAGATCTTTTTCTCGATGAAGCTTCTGTTACAGCAACCGAGAATGCAATAATGGCATCTGTTCTTGCAGAAGGCAAAACAATTATACAAAATGCTGCATCCGAACCTCATGTTCAGGATTTGTGCAGAATGCTCGTCTCAATGGGAGCAAAAATTACGGGAATAGGCTCAAACATACTTTTTATAGATGGCGTAAAAAAACTTTCAGGTACAAAATTTAGAATCGGCTCTGATTTTATAGAAGTAGGTTCGTTTATAGGTCTTGCAGCAGTTACGCGCGGCGAACTAGAAATTGAAGACGCAATACCTTCGGACCTTAGAATGGTTAAAATTGCTTATGCAAAGCTTGGGATACACTGGGAGACAGATGGCTCTGTAATAAAAATAAACTCCGGGCAGAGGCTTCAGGTTGTTTCTGACTTTGGCGGGCATATTCCCAGGATTGATGACGCTCCCTGGCCGGGTTTCCCGCCGGATCTCACAAGCATTATGGTTGTAGTAGCGACTCAGGTTGAGGGAACAGTTCTTATACATGAAAAAATGTATGAATCAAGAATGTTTTTTGTAGACAAGCTTATAGGAATGGGCGCGAAAATTATTTTGTGTGACCCGCACAGAGCAGTTGTCAGCGGGCCTGCAAGGCTTAAAGGCAGTCAGCTTGTTTCGCCGGACATAAGAGCAGGCATGGCAATGGTTATTGCAGCTCTGTGCGCAGAAGGAAGAAGCGAAATACGAAATGTTTTCCAGGTTGAGCGCGGCTATGAAAACCTTGTTTCGCGGCTTAAAAAACTGGGCGCAAGAATAGAAAAAAAAGACTCAGATATCGCGTAAATGTTCTAGGTGCCGCCTGTTCGGCGACGCAGTGTATATCGTTTGCTATGTAGCGTACGCTGCGTCAATAATGTTTGCAAATATATTTTATAACAATTATTATCAAAAGTAATTTCAAAACTACCAGCAATAAATCGTTTCAGATCCTACCATAAAAACATCGCCTGCCGGGGATACATAAAAATGAAAAACATTCGCACTAGCAGGAGTGCTTAAACGCTGAACTGTGCCATTTCTCCGGAAAACTGGAGTTCCTGCTTCTCTGCCCATTATAAAAACATCATTGCCAGATACAAAAACAGAAAAAGCGTTTGTCCAGGTGGAGCTTAACCGTTGGGTAATACCATTTATTATCCAAATGTTACCCATAAATATAATTATGCCTCCAGAGTCCATATAAGGCAAGTAGGCATCTTGAAGCCTAAAAAAATCCGGCTACTCTTTATAACTCTCAATAGAAGAAGCTTTATATACTGTATAAAAAATTGCTGCTGCAAGCTCTATTATTATTATCGTAATCAGGCACAAAGCAGCCCCAAGCATTCCTATTTGCCTCATAAAAATCAGCAATATTTCGCTTTTAAGATATATAATGCATTTTTCAAGAAAATAAATTGCAAATACTACAGCCGGAAGCATTAAAAGCGCCAGATAAGTTTTGTTTGTTCTTCTCTTTAAAAAAGATATTCCCGCTGTTATAACCAATAGCAAGACAAAAATATAGTTAAAAGACCGTATAAATCTTATAAAAAGAGCCTCAGCAGGAGCATACTTTCCTGCACCTATTTTTGAAAGCAGCTCAAGGTTCTGTATCAAAAAAGAAGTTCTCATTTTTGAAAACCTGTTTCCCTCTATTCCAAGATACATAAAAGCTTCTTGAGGAATATTGAGGTCAATAGATGAAACCCTTTCATTCCTGTTTCCTGTAATAATCTCTGGATATAGAAATAATCTTCTTTCCCTTCCTACGCACAGCATGTAAAGCGTATTTCTCATAACTTTGCCATACTGCGATTTAATATGTCTTTCTATTTCGCCTGATGAATTAAGATTTATTATGTTAATATCAAAAAGATAGACATTATTGCCTGTAAAAACAATTTTTCTGGCAAAAACAAGTTCTTTCCCGTTATCTGCATTGTTTATAAAAGCAATATCATGTTTTCCCGGTGCAAAATATATCCTTTGCACATCCTCATAAAAAAAAGCATTTTCCGAAAGTAATAAAAAAAGCTTCTCTCCCAGACCTGCCAGTTCCCGATCAAGCGGAAACTCATCGGAAAGTGTATGAAAAAGGTAATATGCCCCGTAAAGATCCCTCGATTCAATGCGGCTTGCAAGATCAATTTTCCCGCTAAAGAGCCTCTGTTCTGCTATTCTGGCAGGAGCAAAAACCAAGAGGTTTTCTGCCGCTCTTTCCAGAAGCTGACCAGCCCTGACCCTGGTGTTTCTAAACCCGCCCGCCATTTGCGCATAAAAAGCAGCAGACGAATATTTCCCCCGCGTATAAAACTCCTCTGCCATTTCAAGAAGCCGTTGACCTGTTCTATCGTCGCCCGGGATAGCTTGCATTCTGTCCTCGATGATTTCATCCGGAAAAACAATCGGCCAGGCAATTCTTATTTCATTTCTAAGATCAATAGCTCGCGTATTGTTTCTATCAATATGTAAATATAGGTCTATAAAAATTAATGCTTTTTCCACATTTCCGGCTGCCAGATTTTTTTCTGCCTGCTGAAAATAAAACACCCCGGAATTGGAAAGTTCTTCAAACCACTTCTTTCTCTCAATCAATCTGGGTTCCCCAAAAAAAACGAGAAAAATGTAAACTAGCAGTGTTGGAACTAGGGCAGGGAGAAATGAAATAAGCCGCGCCGCCCCGTCTTCTTCTTCGCCAGCGTATTTATTTTTTTCTGCCAATACAATAAGAATAAAGATAGCGCCTGCGGAAATTGGCAAAAAAAGAGATGAAAAAATCAAAAGAGATGATATTAAAAGAAAAGGGGGAATTAGTATTTCGACAGCAGGTCTTGGAAGCAGAAAAAAGGCATAAAGCGCTATAAGAACCAGAAAAGCAAGATGAGTAAGAAGAAGATATTTTATATTTCTGCTGGTTGCTAGCTTCATGTGCGAGCCTTCTGTTTTGCGCCGGGACCGGGCTTCATGAGCAATAATATTTTTATTAATAGAACAGAAAAAGAAATTACAATATATGCAAAATAATATGAACCAGGGTCAAAAAAAATTAAATTTTTTATTGGCTGCAAAAAGCCTGGAAAAGGAGTCTTTTGAATAAAATAATTAAACCAAAGAAAACAGAAAATCAACGATTGGGAAAAAAAATAATTAATTAAAGGCCATTTTCCTGTTGAGAGAAAAAAAGATATGGAGGAGATAGTTGCTATTATCGCAAAAGCCTTTATAAATGTTGTCAATAAATCGGAGTTGCCGGATTTCCCCACGCTTTCAGCCATAAAAGAAGAGTGTTTTATAAGAAAGCCAAAGAATTTGCCGGGAAAGCCCGGTTCTCCAACAATAAATCTGTCATCAATTCCCTGAATTCTTAACAGTTTATCGTCTGAAACAGAATAGATGCCGGAAAAAGTTCCGATCCGGCTTCCTGGAAAATCTCTTTTGCTTACTATAACCCCTGACAATTGGTTGTCTTGGACTTTATCAGCAAAAATAATGTTTCTGCCTGATGTATAAAAACGCCCGGACTCCACCTCAAAAGAGACAGCCTGGCTTTTAAAAGGAAAAAAAATAGCTGCACCTGAAAGCAATAATGACAACAACAAGGCTATTGCAAAGTATTTTAATACACTGTTTGTTCTTTTGTTCTTCCAAAAAGCAGGAATGCAAAAAATTGCGCAGAGCAGGATAATCAATGAGAGATTGTTTTTTAGAAAAATGATTAAATTAATTCCTTTTTCAGCATCATTGGGCATGAAATTTTTGGCAAAAGTAATAAAAAAAGCTATGACAATGAAAAATAGAAAATATAAAGCACTTTTTATAATAGACATTTTTTGGGAAGTCATTCAAGCAGAATTTTACCATGCTGCTGTATGACTTGCAATAACTATTTCAGATACCCACAAGCTATCATTGCAAAAAGCAGGCTTGTAAATTTTTGGAGAAAATAGTGTGAAGTCAAAATAATTATAAGTAATTATGAGAGCAATGCGACAGCTTGGGTATTCTAATATTTAAAAATCACTATTGTCTCAATAATATAGGAATCAACAGATTATTAGCAATATTACCCTAGAAAAACCTGACCATTATTATCGATAGCAAGAATTGTCTTGCATTCAGAACATCGGAATCTGCCTGCCTTAATTGCTTTAAGCTTTTTCGAGCAAATAGGGCATTTGAATATTTTAGGAAATAAATCTGATGTTTTTTGGATATTTCCTTTGTTGAAAAAGTCTATAGCATCGTCAAAAGAGTCTTTAATATTGAAAAACTGCGAAAATCCAAGAAGCTGAAAAACTTCATAAACTTTTGGTTGTATTTCCAGAAGAACAATATCTCCGCCCCTTGGCTTTAATGTCTTAAGAAACGCCGTAAAAGAGCCTATACCTGTACTTGATACATAATTAAGCCCATTGCAGTTGAAAATCAGCTTAGTAAATCCAGCTTCCACAGCTTTGGAAATTCTTTTTTGGAAAGAGTTGGAGTTATATGTATCAATATAACCAGTAAGATATATTACAATGACTTTATTATCGGACTCAACTTTTTGTAACCTGATTTTTAGGCTGTCATCTTTTTCGTCATCAAATCCAGGCACGATTTCATTATTCGACATAAATTTCCCTTCTATCCAAAAAATAATTTGCAAAACACAAACTTATTTTTTATCTTAATAATATAAGTTTTTTGCTGTTTTGTCAAATGATTGATAAACACTATCATCTCTATTTGATATTATCGGTGCTTTATATCAAATAATGATATTATTTCTAGTTTATTTTGTAAATATCTTATAATATTTATACATATTTTTCTATACTTTTATTTAACTTTGGAGGAATATTTAATGCAAAAAAGAATTTTTGCTCCTTTTTTTCTGTTTTTTATTAGCCGCCGTAGCGAGAACCGCGGGCAAGCAGAGCTTGCACATGACCGAGTGAGGAGGCTAACAAAAAGTATTATACCACAGGGATTGCTCTGCGGTATAATACTTTTTATATGTTGCAGCAGCGCTCTTTTTGCCGGCTCTGCGCCCGGTTTTGATAATTATGTTAATTTTGGAATATCCATGAGAGAGCTTACAGCCCATGTGCAAAGCGGAGACTTGGGACCTGTCCGAAATAGATACCTTATCCTGAATGGTTCTTTTGTTTCTTTTACTGTTATTGACAACACGCCAGCCACTTATACTGTTGAGATCGAGCTTATAGACGGGGAGTGGGTAGGGGTTTCCGATGTTTTAATCTTCAGAGCCATAATTGTCTTTAGCGGCAGAGAGTTTCAAGCCATGTTTCCCGAAAGACGCAGAGGCGCGCCTGGTCCCATGGAAATCGCGCTGAATTCCGGGCTTATTGTGGTGGCAAGACTAAAAGAAACACGGGAACACAGAGGAGAAGTTATTCCTGTTCTTTATGGCTATCACTTGCGGGTATTTAAATCTGCATAAAAAAGAACGCCCAAAAGCGGCGGGGAGTTTTTAATGAAACAATATCACGATCTAGTAAAATATGTACTTGAAAATGGCACAAGAAAAGTAAACCGCACCGGAGTTGCAACACTTAGCTGTTTTTCCTGCTTTTATAAGGTAGATATTTCAGAATCATATCCGCTGATAACAACAAAAAAAATTTTTTTTAACTCCATGCTCAGGGAGCTTCTTTGGTACCTTTCTGGCGAAGAGCACATCAGAAATTTGAGAGACCACACAAAGATTTGGGATGCCTGGGCAGATTCCGAAGGCCGCCTTGAAACAGCTTATGGCAGATTTTGGAGAAGATTCCCCGTGCCTGCCAAAGGACTTGATATGGAAGCCTGGTCTGAGAAATGGATTAATACTGATGAACACACAGGCGAAAAAGTTTTTGACCAAATAGCATACATTATAGACTCCCTTAAAGAGATAAAGCAGAATCCTGCTTCCAAAGCAGCGCGACGCCTGGTTGTCTCTGCATGGCACCCTGCAAATGCTGCGGAAAGCCTTCTTCCGCCATGCCATTACACATTTTGTTTTTATGTTGCAGGCGATAAGCTTAGCTGCCACCTTACGCAAAGATCCGCAGACATAGCCCTGGGCGTCCCCTTTAACCTTGCGTGCTACTCCCTGCTTACAATGATGCTCGCAAAAGAAAGCGGCTTTCTTCCCGGAGAATTTGCCCACACGCTGGTTGATGCTCATATTTACGAAAACCACATCGAAGGGCTTAAAACCCAGCTCCTGCGTACCCCCCGCGAGCTCCCCAAAGTAAAAATCGCAGACAAGCCCTTTGCCCAGCTTACGTTCGAAGACTTTGAACTTATAGGTTACGACCCTCATCCAGTAATAAAATTTGAGGTTGCGGTTTAATGTCCCTCTCCTTACGTAACCCCGACGCAGATCCGGGGCTTATCGAAAAACCAATTTCGATTATTGTTGCCATGACAAAAAATCGCGTAATTGGCTGCGAAAACAAATTGCCCTGGCATATCCCGGAAGACCTCAAGCTCTTTAAGCAAGTTACAATGGGCAATATTATACTGATGGGCAGAAAAACTTATGATTCTATTGGCAAACCGCTGCCCGGAAGAAAAAATTTTGTAGTTACAAGACAGGCAAGCGAGTCTAGTGCTGCACAATACGAGCCCGGGAAAGTGTACTACTTTAAATCCTTGGAAGATGCTATCCAGGCTTCTTTTAGAACTGATGGCACCCCTTTTATTATTGGCGGCGCATCTGTTTATGAGCAAGCCCTGCCTTTTGCCCAAATCCTCTATATCTCTTTGATAAAAAAAGATTATGCAGGAGATACATACTTTCCTGAATTTAACTTAGCAGAGTGGAATATAATAGAAGAAAAAGATTTTACAGACTTTACCCTGAATGTTTACACCCGAAAGTAGCGGGCTGGTTTGCCTGACTTTATATCAATATAATATAGAATTTATAGTTTTTTTGTTAATGTGTATCATAAAACATGGGGGCAAAAGCTGGCTAAAATGTCAAAAAAATCCTTAGTGCTTCTAGTTCTGTCTATTTATATCTTTGTTACAGGTGTTATCATCGTTCTTATAAGTATCGATTATGCTGCTACTTCTATAAATTATAATGGTTCGAAACGGAGAAAGTTACCAGTTTATAGGCAGGACACCAGAGTCTTGGGTGCGGACGCAGACGAAAAACACGACTTCGTTGCGACGTGAAGCCGAGAGGCTATCAACAAAATGTGTAAAATTTGCTCTCAAAAAGCTAAAAATTGTGTAAAAAGTACTTTTAAAAAGCCTAAATATTGTGTAAAGTATCAGTGTGAAGAGAAATGTATTAAACACGCTTTTAAACTGGAAAAACAGCCCAAACAGGAAACCTGTTGTGCTTAAAGGCGCCCGGCAAACAGGCAAAACCTGGGTAATGCACGAGTTTGGCAAGCTTTATTACGATTATACCTTTGTTTTTAACTTTGACGAAGAAGAGGCGTTGGGCTCAATATTCCAGACAAACAAAGATCCTCTGCGCATAATTGAACGCCTTGGCATGTTGAGCGGAAAGAAAATTGAGCCTAAAAAGCATTTAATAGTTTTTGACGAGATACAGGAATGTCCCGAGGCGCTGAACAGTTTAAAATACTTTTGCGAGAAAGCGAATGATTATCACATTGTTTCGGCGGGCAGTATGTTGGGCACGCTTCTTAGCCAGCCCAAATCTTATCCGGTTGGAAAAGTAAATATAATCAACGTATATCCCCTTGTTTTTGATGAATTTCTGGCAGCAATTGACGAACCGCTTTACGGCTATTACAATTCAATAAACAAAGAAACGCCAATCGAAAAAATATTCCACAATAAGTTACTGGAAGCGTATAACTATTATCTTATAATCGGCGGTATGCCGGAATGTGTTTTAACATGGGTAAATACAAAAGACCCGGAAAAAGTTAAGCAGGTTCAAAGCGAGCTTTTAACGCTTTATGAAAATGATTTTTCAAAGTACAACGGAAAGATTAACAGCGGACGAATACTTCTTGTTTTTCGCAGCATAGTAACCCAGCTTGCAAAAGCAAACGAAAAATTTATCTACGGTTGCGTAAAAGAAGGAGCGCGCGCAAGAGAGTTTGAAGAAGCTATCGAATGGCTTGTCTCGGCAGGCATGGTTATACGAGTTTGCAATGTTAGTAAAAATGAACATCCGTTGAATGTTTTTCAGCAACCGGGGAACTTTAAATTATTCATGTTTGATACAGGCTTGTTAAAACACTCAGCCGGTGTCAGTAACGAGGCAATACTAATAAAATTTGATTATCAATTTAAGGGACCTTTGACCGAAAACTATGTTTTGCAGCAGATACGCGATATGTTTGATGTTGAGCCGAAATTTTTCTCTCAAAAGGAGACAACTGCAAACGAGATTGATTTTTTGCTGCAAGAGAGCTTAAACATAATTCCTGTTGAGGTAAAAAGCAGCGGAAATGTGCAATCAGCCAGTTTCAGTAAGTATCTGGACAAATACTCGCCAAAAAAAGCAGTGCTCTACTCAAAAAATGAATATCATAGGGGCGAAAGATTTACGAATATTCCATTGTATCTCGCAGGAAAAACAAAAGAGCTAACGTAGGGCAGGAAACGATTGCTTACTTTGACTTTGCTTTGCGGGGGGCTGCGCCGCGGGAGCTATTGGCAGGTTTGGGGCTTGACTTCGCAGAGCGAGCGCTGTCGCCGGGTTTTGTCTTGTTCCAGTGCGGTATGAGCGCGCCTGAATGGTTTCCGATTAAATCTTTGCGGTTTGCTTTCTCAAGAGCTTTGCGAACAAGATTATAGTTTTCCGGCCTGTTATAATGAATTAGCGCTTTCTGCATTTTCTTTTCTTCTTCGGTTAGCGGAACATGGACTTTTTTCAAAGTTAGCGGATCTAATCCTGTGTAATAGATGCAGCTTGAAAGAGTGCCCGGAGTAGGGTAAAAATCCTGCACCTGATCCGGGATATATCTGCTTTCCTTAAGATGCAGGGCAAGCTCAATTGCATCTTCCAGAGTTGATCCGGGATGCGCAGAAAGAAAATATGGAATAAGATATTGCTTTTTCCCCAGCAGTGCATTCTCTTTTTTAAATCGCATCACGAACTCTTCGTAGATTTTTCTGTTTGGTTTGCCCATAAGCTCAAGCACTTTGTTGGAGATATGCTCAGGCGCTACTTTAAGCTGCCCGCTTATGTGGTGCTCGCAAAGTTCTTCCAGAAAATTCCCTGCTTTATTGGACGCAACATCCGGGTCGAGCAGTAGATAATCAAACCTTATTCCGGAGCGTATAAATACTTTTTTAACCTTCTCAACTTTTCTTAATTTTCTTAACAGCTCAACATATTCCTTGTGGCTTACTTCAAGATTTTTGCAGGGTGATGGCGTTAGGCATCTGCGGCTGCAGCTTCCTTTTTCAAGCTGCTTTTTGCACGAAGGGTTTCGGAAATTTGCTGTTGGCCCGCCGACATCGTGGATATAACCTTTAAAGTCTGCCATGCTGGCAATTTGCCTGGCTTCCATCAGTATGGAATCATGGCTTCGGCTGACTACTCTTTTACCCTGATGAAAAGCGAGCGCGCAAAAGCTGCAGCTTCCAAAGCAGCCGCGCGAACTTGCGATGCTGAACTTTACTTCCAGTAACGCCGGAACTCCGCCTTTGCTGTCATAAGAGGGGTGGGCTTCTCTTGTGTATGGAAGGCTGTATACTGCGTCGAGCTCTTCTCTTGTAAGGGGGAAGGCGGGCTGGTTTTGCACAACATATTGATTGCCGGTCTGTTCTGCAAGAACAGAGGCTGTGATGGGGTCGTTGTTTTTGTAAGCTGCGGCAAAATTTTGGGCAAAGAGTTTTTTCTCTTTGGAAGCTTCTTCAAAAGAAAGCAGAAACTCGATTGCCTTGCCGCCGCTGCCGGGTTCGGGGCGAGCAGAAGTTTTCCACACAGTTCCGCGCACATTGGTAATGGTTTTAATCGCTTCGCCTTGTTTAAGGCGTTGCGCTATCTCTTTTATGCTTTTCTCTGCCATTCCGTAAACCAGAATATCTGCCTTTGAATCAATCAGTATGCTGCGCCGAATGGAGTTGCTCCAGTAATCATAGTGCGCGAGCCTTCGCAAAGATGCTTCAAGCCCGCCGAGAATTACGGGGATATTGCCGTAAGCCTGACGTATCGCAGAAGTGTAGGCGATAAGCGCTCTTTCCGGCCGCTTATCAGGTGCGCCGCCGGGAGAATAAAGGTCTTCGCTGCGTTTTTTTTTGAACGAGGTGTATTTCGCAACCATTGAATCGATATTTCCGGAAGTTACGAGAAAACCCAGCTTCGGCTTGCCAAAAACCTTGAACGCATCGGGCTTGCCTGTTCCCGTCTCTGGCTGGGCAATAATTCCAATGCTGTATCCTTTGTTTTCAAGCACGCGGGCAATTATAGCTGCCCCGAACGAAGGGTGATCCACATAAGCATCGCCTGTAACCAGGACAAAATCAAGCTCGCCCCAGCCCCGTTTTTTTGCTTCTTCTATGGTAATTGGCAAAAATTCCACGCTTTCACACTACTACATTGTCTATTTTTTAACAATTAAAAGATGGGTTTTGTCATGGAAATCAATTTTCATCGTGCAAAGACCGTGATATCGCGCGGCTTGCGACTGTGCTGCTCTCCGAGTCCTCGCTGACACTGCGGATGGCTCGCATCCCAGTCTCCAGCCTTCCGAAGGGTGGTTGTCACCGGTTTTACCAGTTGGCCGCACGCGATTTCGCTGGAAACTTCGTTGCGACGTGAAGCCGAGAGGCCATTGTGTGGATTCCGTTTTTCAACGGGATGACATGGCATCCTTAGTGCGAAATATTGTGAGCAAAGGTGAATTTTCTGGAAAAATGCACCTAAAAAGGCCGGAGGAGCGCTTATCGAGAAAAGGTATTATATGTATAATACTTTTTTGACCTCCTCGCTCGGTCATGTGCAAGCTAGCTTGCCCGCGACCCTCTCTTCGTCGGTCAATAAAAAAATAAAAAAAGAAAATTGACTTGTAGACTTTTCTCTGATAATATTTTATTATCCTCATTTTATTATCTAGTGTAATAATGTCCATAACAGTAAAAAATATCACTTTTGATTTTTGATTATGGTACAACTATGCTCTGGTGAAGGAGTTAAGGATAGGTGTCTAAAACAGGGTTTCCTATTGTTCATTTTTACGATCAAGACTTTGTTGATATATATAACAAAACCTGGACATGGCTTTATGATTTCTGGAAAAAAGGGTCGAAAAGAAATGTATTACAGCAAAAATACTTTAATTACCCTAAAAGTAATTATATAAGTCAGTATGAAGCGTGTCTTTCGACGTTCTTTTTGGTTTACAGCAATAATATATTTTCTCCTTTTGCGTCTCTGGATAACTTTTATTCCAAGCAAGAAGAGTCCGGTGCTATCAGAGGATTATATAGCGAAGAAGATGGCAAGCCAATTGTAAGGGAAGATAATCCAGAAGTGGTTCATCCGCCGCTTTTTTCGTGGGCAGAATATAACCTCTACCACAAAATCGGGCTTAAAAAGCGCTTAAAGGAAATACTTCCGACTCTTGAAAAATATTATGGCTGGCTTGAAGTAACATTTCAGAGGGAAAATGGGCTTTACGCAACGCCTCTTGCGTCGGTTGTAATGGGCAATACGCCAAGGGAAAAAGCCTGCTATCTTATTGATTTTAATGCAATGCAGGCAATAAATGCGCTTTATCTCTCTGCTATTGGCGATATTCTTAATGATAAAGAAGTAAGTTTTAGGTATAAAAAGAAATATTTTTCGCTTAAGACCAGAATAAACGCTCTTATGTGGGATGCCGAGGATCGCTTCTACTACGACCTTGACGAGGAGGGCAATTTCGCAAAAGTGGAAACTATCGCTTCTTACTGGACTCTTCTTGCGGAAATCCCAAACGAAGATAAAGCTAATTTCATGATTAGCAAGCTTTCAAGTGATGAATTTGTAACAGAAAACCCTTTTCCGTCTCTCTCCACGCGCTCGGAATTTTTTAGCGAAGACGGCAATGGTTTTCGCGGCTCTGTTTTTTCGCATCTTACGTTTATGATTATTAAAGGTCTGGAAAAATATGCGCGGAACGATCTTGCAAGGGAATGTACTATAAGGCATCTCTATTTTATTCTCGATACTCTTCATCTGGAGGGAGAGAAAAAAGGCAATATTTACGAAGCGTATCTTCCCATGCGGGAAGGTCCTGCCAAGCCGCCGGTTGGTTATGTGCCAAGTAATAATAAGGCTGATAATTTTCCGCGAGAGCTTTTTTTGAACTATACAGCTTTAAGTACAATTACACTGATGATTGAAAATGTTATAGGTCTGTATATAAGTCTGCCAAGAAAAACAGTTGACTGGATAGTTCCTACTATAGAAATAATGGGCATAGAGGATTTATCGCTCAAGCGCAACATGATTACGATTCTTGCGAACAAGAGCGGGCGCGGTTGGGAGATTAGGCTTGAGTCCGAAAAACTATACTATTTTACGATTAACATAATTGGGGTTAAGAAAAAGACGCTTCCTATACCTTCGGGAAAATGCTCCATGCTTATAGATAAATTATAGGCAAAGTTCTACTTTGCCTATAATTTACTCCGACGAAGGAGGAGCAAGCTTTAGATAAAGCACTGCTCCGGTTATAATTTATCCCGGTGAAAGTCGGGGAAAACTTTAGCTGGTCAAAAAAAACGAAAAAAATTGCTTTAGCGCACTCCAAAACCAACCAACTTTTGGGAATTTCAGTGCTTTTTCATTGATAGCCCATCTCTTGACTGCTATTTTATCATGTTTTTTGGTTTTTTTCATGCGTTTGCCGTGGATTAATAAAAAAAATTAGTGCACATAAAAAAAAGAAAAATATTATATTATATTATATTATATTATATTATATTATATTATGTCTGTATCATAATATTAAGGTTAGGAGATTGTCATGGGTAATGTAAAAAATCTGTGCCAGGAATTAAATACAATCATCTCAGAGATAAATTCTTCTGCTTTTAAGATAGCCCCTGCGAGTATGGAAAAACTTGAAAAAATAGGTGCGGACGCTGCCGAATTAAACATGAAGGCAGGAAAAGGTCTTATTGATAACCTTATCGGGGTTTTAAAGTCATTTCAGGCAGGCAAATCTAACGAAGATAGCGTATCGCTCAGGCTTACAGCATTGGAATTCTATATAAAAAACATTCTGGAAAACCCGGCTGACACCGAAGAAGAACTATAATTTTGTAAAAATTAACCACGTAATTTAGCATCTCATCACCTTGATTTAAATTCCTTGAAGTATACAAATTTTTTAAAAAAGTTGTAAAAACAGCTTGCGCAAGAAAAAATTATAGTATTAAATAATAAGTTTGTATAATTGTCCTGGATTATGCTTTTTTAAACATGAAGATTTTACTATGTAACTATATATAAAAAAGACTTCAATGCTTGGAAAGTAAATGCTACTATGCGCAAAGCACGCGAAAGCGAGCGCCGGAACTACGTTTGCTCGCTTTCGGTGTCAACGCGACACTCGGCTCTTGGGGTAGTAAGATTACAGCAGGATAATTTGAAGGAGAAATTTTATTATGTATAGTACATTTGCATACTTGGAACAGTTTCGCGGAAAAGTATTTACCGGCAAACTTCCTACTGTTTTGGAGCTGTTTCTTGTTTCCGAAGCAAGATTTCCCAATAAAAATTGTTTTACCTCTTTTTACCCCGAAACAACAATTTTGTCATTCACAGAAGCAAAAAAGAAGATTTTTGCTGTTGCCAAAACTCTTATGGACAATGGAGTTAAAAAAGGAGACTTTGTAGCGCTTACAGGAAAAAATTCTATTGAATGGGCAGTGTCTTATCTTGGCATTATTGCAGCAGGCGGGGTAGTAATTCCTCTGGACTATCAGTTTCTCGAAACAGAAATGGAAAACCTTATAGCATTTACCGATACCAGAATAATAATTATAGATGAAGAAAAATACGACGGCGTAGGAATAACTCCCGGAAAAGATTTTGTAAAGTTTTCATTATCGAAAGCAAAACCAAATTATATTTTTGATGTAATAGGAGAGCCTGTTGATAAGCCAGTTTTGGTTTCACCTGATGATTTAGCAGCAATTCTTTTTACTTCCGGAACAACCGGCAATCCTAAAGGGGTTATGCTTACTCATTCAAATTTTGTTAACGACTGTCTTTTAGCGCAGATGAATTTAAATATTTTTCACACAGATGTTTTTTATGCTATTCTTCCTCTCCACCACTCTTATTCAATGCTTGCTGTTTTTATAGAGTCAATATCTGTTGGTGCAGAGATAGTTTTTGGCTCAAAGCTGGTTGTAACGCAAATGCTTGCGGATTTGAAACAGGGTAAAGTTACCATGTTTCTTGGCGTGCCAATGCTTTTTAACAGAGTATTAAAAGGGATTCTGAAAGGAGTAAGGGCAAAAGGAGTCATTGTATATGGTATTATAAGATATCTTCTTTTTGTAAGCGGCATCGTAAAGAAACTTTTTGGAATAAATATTGGGAAAAAGCTTTTCAAAAGCGTTCTCGACAAAGCTTCTCTCTCTACAATAAGAATTTGTATTAGTGGCGGCGGTCCTCTCAATCCTTCTACATTTAAAATATATAATCAGCTTGGAATAAATTTTGTTCAGGGCTATGGACTTACAGAAACATCTCCGATTGCCGCGTTAAACCCTGTGGAGCATTTCAAAATAAAATCTGTTGGGAAAATAATCCCGGGCGTGGAGGTAAAAATAGTCGAGCCTGATAGCGTTGGCAGAGGCGAGATAGCCATAAAAGGACCTATTGTTATGCAGGGATATTATAGAAACCCGGAAGCCACAAAAGAAGTTTTGAAGGAAGATGGTTTTCTCTATACAGGCGATGTGGGTTATCTTGATTCTGAAAATTATCTATATCTTACAGGAAGAAAAAAATCTTTGATTGTTACAGGCGGCGGAAAAAATGTTTTTCCCGAAGAAATCGAGGATAAATTCCAGCTTTGTGACGAAGCAGAACAGGTTTTTGTTCGCGGATATTTAAAAAATAAAAACGATGTAGCAGAAGAGATTGAAATAATGTTTTACCCTTCCGAAGAATTAAGAAATAATTGTACAAAAGAAGAAATTTATGCAAAAATGGAAAAAATTGTAAGCGAAGTCAACAAGCAGTCTCCGCAATATATGTGGATAACGAAAATAGGAATATTGGATGCCCCGCTTGAAATGACTTCGACCAAAAAGGTAAAAAGACATAAGGTGGCAAAATAACAATGCTTATAATACCGGCCATTGATATTCTTGGCGGAAAATGCGTAAGGCTTTATAAGGGCGACTACAGCAAGGTAACAGTGTATAACGATGACGCTGTTGCTGTTGCCGCAGCCCTGGAGGCAGCCGACGCAAAACGCATACATATTGTTGATCTCGATGCTGCTCGCGGAAAAGGCATTAACAACAGGAAGATTATTTCAAACATCAGAAAAAAGGTAAAAGCTGTTCTTGAGCTTGGCGGCGGTATTCGAAGCGAAGAAGATATTAGCGAATTACTTTCCATAGGGATCGACAGGCTTATTCTTGGAACTGTTTTTGCAAGAGAGCCTGAGAAATGTTTAAGCTGGATCAAGAAATATGGCGGCAGCAAATTTATTGCCGGAATAGATGCTCTTAACGGAGAAGTCCGCATTTCCGGCTGGGAAGAGGGTTCCGGGCTTAAAGATAGTGATCTTGCCAAAAAAGCAGCAGAAGCCGGGTTTTGCAGTATTATTTATACAAACATCTCAAGAGACGGAACTTTATCCGGGCCGGATACTGAAAATACAAAACGAATAGCCGAAGAATCCGGACTTCCTGTTATAGTCTCCGGCGGCATAAGCTGCGAAGATGATTTTCAAAAAATTACCCAAGATGCTGCCGCAAAAGGCAAGATAGCAGGAATTATTACCGGAAAAGCTTTTTACGATGGGAAATTCGATCTTGCTTCTGTTATAAAAAAGTATCAGAAAAACGAGGGAACGATTTTTTAGCTTCTTAGGCGTTGGGCTTGTATCGTGTATCATGGCTTCCGCTGAATTCTGCTTCAATTTTTTCTGACAAAACCCGCGCCTTTGTGCCTTCTCCGTACGACACCCATTACATTCCGGGACTTGCTTTGTGGTTTAATACTTTCTATAATATAGACGATTAGAATAGAAGAATCAGGAGAAATCGTGAGAATAAAATATCTTGAGAGAATCAAAAAAGGAGTAGTTCTTTTTGACGGCGCAATGGGAACAATGCTTTACGAAGAGGGCGTTCCGCTAAACAGCTGTTTTGAAGAGGTCACTGTTTCCAACCCAGCACTTGTTGGCAATATCCACAGGCGCTACATCGACGCAGGCGCGCAAGTTATCGAAACAAACAGTTTTGGCGCAAATCCAATAAAACTTAAAACATATCAAATTGAAAACAGAACAGAAGAGATAAACAGGGCAGCGGCGCGGCTTGCAAGAAAAGAAGCGGGCAACGATATCTATGTTGCCGGTTCTGCGGGACCGCTCGGGCAGCGGCTTGCTCCTCTTGGTCCGATTAGTATAAAAGATGCAGAAGAAGCATTTAAAACCCAGATCGCTGCCCTTGTTAGTGAAGATATAGACCTTATTATTTTTGAATCCTTTCGGGAAACAGATGAGCTGCTTCTTGCTGTGAAGGTTGCGAAATCGCTTGCTCCGGATATACCGGTTCAGGCGCAGTTTACTCTCGGTCCCTTTAATGTTGAAGAATACAAAAGGCAGGCTCCTTCCATTGCGCAGCAGCTTGAGGCAGAAAGCGCCATAGATGCAGTTGGCGTTAACTGCGCGGTAGGTCCCGACCACATTCTCGAAATACTGATGGCTATAAAACCTTTTGTAAAAAAACCAATTGCCGTTATGCCAAACGCAGGCTTGCCGCGCGAAATCGACAACAGAAATATGTACCTTGCATCCCCGGCTTATTTCGGTAACTATGCGCTTAAATTTATGGAAGCAGGAGCTTCTATTATAGGCGGATGCTGCGGTACAACGCCGGCTCATATTAAAGAGGCGGGGAAAATGGTTCTCTTCCTGGGTGCGGCTGTTTCTGAAGTTAAAGTTACTTCTGTAGCTGAGAAAGCAGTGCAGGAAAAAGAAGAGGTGCCATTGGCAAACCGCACTTCTCTCGGAAAAGCGCTTGCTGACGGAAGCTGGATTACAACAGTGGAGCTCATCCCGCCTATGGGTACGGATTTAACAAAAATTATTGAGCGCTCTGCAGAATTAAAGAAAAAAGGGATTCAGTATATTAATTTACCGGACGGACCGCGCGCTTCTTCGAGAATTTCTGTTGGAATAACAGCGCTCGAAATAGAAAGAAAAGCAGGGATCGAGACAATCCCGCATATTTGCTGCCGGGATAAAAACCTTATAGGGATTCAGTCCGAGCTGCTTGGTTTTCAGGCTGTTGGCTTGCGAAATGCTTTTATAATTACAGGCGACCCGCCAAAAATCGGGAACTACCCGGACGTTACCGGAGTTTTTGACGTTGACGCCATAGGGCTTATTGCGCTCGCAAAAAGGCTCAACAAAGGAATCGATTTTGGCGGCAAAGAGCTCGCTGGCCAAACAAGTTTTGTAATTGGCGCAGGGGCAAATCCTGCAACAACAGGGCTTGAGCGCGAAATTGAGCGCTGTTTTCAGAAAGCAGAGGTTGGCGCAGATTATTTTATTACTCAGCCGGTTTTTGATTTTGAACATCTTTTGAATTTTCTGGATAAAATAAAAGAGACAAAGCTTCCTGTAATTGCAGGAATATGGCCGCTTGCCTCGTACCGCAATGCTCTTTTTCTCAATAACGAAGTTCCTGGCGTTACTATTCCGGATCATATTATGAAGCGGATGGAAAAGACTCAGACAAAAGAGGAAGGCGTAAGAGAGGGCATTTTAATTGCCCGCGAAATTCTTGCCAAGGTGAAACCAGCCGTAAAAGGCATACAGATAAGTCCTCCGTTTGGAGCTATACAGAGCGCCATAGACGTTATACGAGAAGACTTTGAGTAAATTGCTTTCCGGCGGGGAACCTTCCCAGCCTTGTGGGCTGGACTTCCCCGACTCAAAGTCGGGACTTCGCGCACCCGCTAATGCTTGCTCAACGGGAAGTTCCTGCCAGGGGCGGACATTGAGATACAAGTGCATCTTTCTTGATCATGATGATACTGCTGTAGACAGCACTCCTTCGATTCATTACAAGGCGCATATAGAAGTTATGAAAATAATGCGCCCCCATCTCCCGCATCTTTCTCTTGATGACTGGTTTAGAAAAAACTTTGACCCTGGAATTATGGGATATATGAAAGGCGAATTGGGCATGACAGATGAGGAAATCCAGATTGAATACAATATTTGGCGCGACTATGCAAAAACAATTATTCCGGACTTTTTCCCTGGAATTATAGAAACGCTTATTCAGTATAAAAAACTTGGCGGAAAAGTTGTTGTTGTTTCTCATTCAGATAAAGACCTTATTGAAAGGGATTACAGAGCCAAGGGGTTTTGCGGAGATGAATCATTTTTTCCTGATATGATTTTTGGCTGGACAACCGATGCAACTAAGCGCAAGCCAGCTCCCTGGCCTGTATTAAGTGCGCTTGAGGCTTTTGGAATTGCCCCCAAAGATTCTGTAATAATTGATGACCTTAAACCAGCAGTTATTATGGGACGCAGTGCAGGCGTTGATGTTGCAGCAGCAGGCTGGGCATACAATATTCCGGAGATAAAAGCCTACATGAAAGAGAACAGCGTTGTTTACCTTAATTCTGTAGAAGAATTCAAAAACTTCCTGCTGGGTTAACCCCTCTGACTATATTTTGTTATCAATTACTTTTGATAGCAGTATTTCTTCTATATTTCTTCTTGCGTCTAGCACAAACATTATATATGCGCTTTTGTTGTCATTTTCAATTTTGCAGTACACTTTCCATGGATATATAACAATTTCATAAATATCAAATATTCCGATATCCTTTAATTCCTGAACCTGCTTTGTTTTAACTTTATCATTCTCCAGAAGATCTATTTTTTTGATTATTTTATCATATATATTATTTGCAACACTTTCTCCGGCATTGTTCTTGTAATATTCAAGTATTTCATTAAATGAATCTACGCCATCTTGTGTCCATTCAATTTTTCGCATCGTTTCTTCGACCCAATGTCTCTTTAAATATTTTTTTCGCAGCCTCGTGATTTATTGTTTTTTTATTCTTAATATCCTTTTCGCTAAAACTCAATAATTTCGCCAAATGTATTGCATTAAGTGTTTTTTGATAACTTTCTATATCGATAATTACTGCTTTTGCTTCCCCATTTTGAGTAATTACAACAGGGGATTTTGTATTCCCTACATAATTTACGATTTCGGTAGTATGTGCCTTTACGTAAGAAATAGATTTTATATCTTGTGCTAAATTTACCATAATATTCCTCTAAAATATTGGATATATTGTAACTATACCACATAATGCGGTATAGTCAATATTTTGTACTAAATATCGTACCTTTCTCAACCAACGTCTGATATTTCCCAAAAGTCCCCTTCGCTGGTCCCGATTTTCCCAGTTTTTCAACGGGGGCAGGCTCTGGGATAAACTCCGGAATGGCGGCGAAGCCGACGGGTAAAGGCAGCACATTGGCACTTTGCCGGAGGGGAACCTTCGCCACTCCGTGGCTCGGCGGAAAATTCCCGGCCATTGGTCAGTTTCTGGTTAAATAAAGCACTATGGGAAAATGGTCTGAATAGCCGCTCTGCATTCTGTTGTTCCACCTGCGCGGATAACCAAGCGAACAGGCAAGTTCCGGATTATTTAATACCCTAAACCCGGAATATTCCCATTTTCTTCCATTAAAAAACGGTGCGGTCAAAAGAAAATGATCCAGAGTCTGCCAACTGCCTCTGAACATAAAACTCCCAACCTCATTCCCCTCGTCAAACCACCTGTACCAGGGAGAATAAAAAACAACAGAATCTCCAGCCAAAACAGCCTCATGTCTGTTCCTCGTTACAACCAGAACATCTTCGCCGGCAAATATACACATTTCGTCCAACGGCATTATTGCCGTCAAATAGCGCCTCTCTTGCCGGATATACTCATCTATGTTTACATTCAAGTCTCCTGTTACAATTATTTTTGCCCGCGGATTTTCGCGGTATATTTCCCTGCATCTTGCGGCTATAGCTTCCGCAGCTTTTATCCGCGCAGCCTCTGTAAATTCAACACCCCCAAGTTTTGATTTCAAATGAGAGTTAAATATGTAAAAATCAGTATCGCCTATCTCAATAACAGTTTCTGTGATAATTCTGAGGTTAGTAAAATCATCCAAAAACAAAGAATGATTCAGCGTTCTTTTTATTGGATACCTGCTTATTATTCCTGTTGTTATCGCGCTTCTTTCGTTATCTGCAGATACATAATATTGATACGAATAATTCTTAAGCCATATTGTCGCAAGGTCTCGCAGAACCTTTCTGTTTTCAATTTCTTGAAGGCAGATTATATCCGGTCCGCGGCCGGGCGCTGTCGCGGCAATAACTTTTGCCGTATTTTGCAGGCGCTGCCTATACATCGAAGATGTCCACATCCCGTTCGTAGGGTCAAACTCCGGATACTCTGTCCCGTTTCTTACATCATCAAAAAGATTAAAAACATTGTACGAGACAATCACCAGTTCTTTCGGTTGTCCCTCTTCAGGAAAAAAAGAACACTTTGAAAATGATGTGAGTAGTAAAACCGATAAAATAAAAACCGATGCTCTTAAAAAACTCTTCATGAAACTTCTCCTTTATGCTGTGCTGCATAAGGAAACTGTCTGTTTTTGATTTTCGATTCAATTTTTTCCGCTTTTTGTAAAAAATCCTGTTTTTTTAATCTGATACGATGCTTTTATGAATATATATCCAATTCTCGTTTTCTCTTTTTAATTGTCTTTGTTATTATTTTTACATTCTCTGCCCGGGCAGAAGAACCGGTAAAGCCACGGCTTCTTTTAACAGTAGAAGCGGTTAATGAAGTTATTTATCCTTCAGTTTTACCAGCATATCCAAAACCTCGAATAGAAACTCTTGATATTTTGGAGGCAGAGCCCGTACTGTATTAACCAGGTTATTGAACTGCTTATCTTCAATAATATCTTCTGAAAACATCTCTCCTTCACCATGTCTCAGCCAAGATTCATTTACCCTAAAGGAGGAACATATCAGTTTTATCATTCTGCTATTTACAGAAATTCGACCTGTCTCTACTCCAGCTATATAACCGCTAGACAGAGCTATAATTGAAGAAAATTTAACCTGAGATAGCCCTAAAACAGAACGAACCTGTCGGATTCTTTCATTCACAGTAGGAATAGCCGGATCTAGCATACTTTATAAGTTAGCAAGATTTCGGATAAATAACAAGAATTATTCAAATCTATCTTTACAGCACTTAATATTTTAGTATATAATCGCTTAACAACTGAGTGTATGATGCAAAATTTATCGAATTTATCTCCCAAAGCACGGTTTTCCTTGCTTTGGTCACAATATAACGTGCTCCCAAAGTCGCTAAAAGAAGGGTTCTTTGCTTTAGCTCAACACATGCTAGAAGAGATAAATGACCAAGAATTGATCAAGGATGCTTATGAATTCCCAGTAAATGGTGTTCCTGTAGATAAAGGCAGGTTACCAGATGGTAATTAACCACGCTTCAGCTATAAAAAAGGAGCTTGATGCTTTCAAACTGTCAACCGGAAAAGTAAGTGAAAAAATCAACAGAGTTGGGGATATATGGAACGATGGCAATTATGCTTCGCTGCAGGCACGGATTGGCGAGTTGGCAAAAACATCAAAAACCGTTATAGAGAGCGGCGAAAGAGCTTGTTCCGGAATAGATAAATTTTTTGCCATAGCGGCAGAGGAAGTTTAACTATGTCCGAAATTAGCGTTTCAAAAGACGCTCTTACAAAAGTAAAAGCCGCACTTAATGATTACTATATTGATATTTCGGGCTTTTCAACAAGAATAGGGCAACAAATATCTGTTGTTTCCAAATCCGCAGACTTAGAAATGCAGAAAATCAAGCAAAAAATTGAGGAGACAACAAATAGAATTAATCAGTACAAAGCAGAAATAAATAGACTTGCCGATACAATAAATCAAATGAATAACGAAATAAAATCGACAGAACAAAAACTGGTATCAGCACAAAACGATTTAACGGCTAATCAGACAAACGCTATGCACATTAAGAAGCAAATTTCGGAAATGGAACAAGCCGCTGCAAGAGCAGAAGGCGAGGTAAAAGAGAAAATCCAAAAGCAAATCGATGATAGAAGGAATCAATTATATCAAACAGAGTCTGAAATCAGAAGTTCAGAAAATGAATTATTCAAATTAAAAGAGTGCGGTTTACAATTACAACAAAAAGTACATGTGATACAAGCCGAAAAAGCGAAAAAGGAAGATGAACTTCGCACAACTGAAAGGTTTTTAGACAGATTGAGAAATAAGCAGGAAAGAATGAATGCTTCCCTTGCAAAAATGAATGACAATATAAACACAATGTTATCTGCTTCAAAATCATTTGAAACACAGGCAGTTTCAGGCACGGAACAAAATGTAGGCAATATTGAGAAATGTATTGCTGCAGTTGATAAGTATTTAAGTGAGAATTTCTAGGAGTTTTAAAGGAGAATTTGTATGGCACAGGTTTCAGTCGGAAAAGAAGCTATAAGAAAAGCGGAAAAAATATGCAATGAAGTTATACAGGACTTAAGCAAGTCAACATTAAGGTTGGACCAAAGCTACAAAGATGCAGGGCAAGGATGGAGAGATCAAAAATATAATCAGCTCGGAATTATCGTGAAAGAGTGTACAGATAAATTGCGGGAACCAAAGGATGCTTTATTTGAGATCCTTGAGAAACTGGTTGAAATCTACAAAACGCTTGAAGAATACGAAAAAGTCAACTTATAGAAAAGGAGAATATTGTGTCAAATGTCAAAGCAAATTCAGAGGCAATTCGTAAAATTAATGCTGATATTGGTGCGATCATTAAAGAGCTGGCAAAAGCCGTAAGAGATGTCCGACAGACATCACAACAGTCGGCTGAATGGAATGACTATCAGGGAGAGCAATACCGTAATCTAATGGTGAAAATTGCGGCTTTAATTGAATCGCCTATTGGTCCGCTTGAAGCAGCGCAACCAAAACTGAACAGATTGGCAGAATCACTGGATTCATACAGCCGTGTTAAATTTTAGAATGCGGGAAATAAATTTGGTCTATACGGTTCAATAACCATTAGATATAAACACACAAGGAAATTGAGGAGGAAATTAGAATGGCAATTGGATGTTATTTTCATGAAGACGAACAAGCAGTAGCGCAATGCAAAAGATGCGGAAAGGGGATTTGTAGAAATTGTGTTAATCTTTTTAGCAAACCTGGTAATAAATATGCAGGTTTATGCCGCGAGTGTGTATTGGAAGCAGGTATTGAGTGTGGTCACCATCCGTCAAAACAAGCAGCAGCATTATGCAGGGGATGTGGAACAGGTATTTGTCGAGATTGTTATGATACATATGGCGTAAGTATCGGTGACTATGCTGGAACTGCTTTGTGTTATAAATGCACCGCTATTTTAGTACAGGAAAATATTGATAATGTTACGGCTTTCAGGAAGCAAGTAAAAAAAGAACGTATATGGATGGTTGTTGGTGCTGTTTTAGGTTTGATTGTTGGCTTAGGTTTGACTGCTGGTTCAGATTTCCCCGAGGATATGGTGTTTGCCACTATTTTTTTGGTTTTCATTGGCGCTTCATTAGGAACTATAGTTAAATTAATGATAGGTGCTTTCTTTGGAGGTGCGAAGGGGCGCGATGGCGATATAGGGGGAGGTTTTCTTTTGGGAATTATTTCTGGGTTTTTTTTAGCTGTTGTAAGTCCAATTATTACCATATATCGTTTCATCAAGCGGTTTAGGCAGATAAAGAAATGTGATGAGATTATTGCAAGCGATGAAAATGCTCTTCGGCGAATGAGAGACTATTTTGCATATACCTTAGCTATGGAAAATAATAAGGGCGTTGATTTGGCTAAGCTGGCCGAGCAAGGCAGCGAATTATTTGACAATACATACGCTCAATCTGTTCTTAAGAATGGCGAGAAAGCGGCTCAAGCAGGATTACGCGAGAGTGTGGTTACTATTTCTGCTAATGGTGAAATTATCAGAAATTTTGATAAAAAACCTAGAGAAAGAGCGACAGCATAACCAAGAGTTTGTATGGGTGGTGTTATCAAAAAAAAGAAAAAGTCGCTGCTTGTAAAAATCATCGGAAACATCAAAGAGGATTCCTTGTCATATAAAAAAGAGGGTATTACTTCTGATGTTCTCACTGATTGCATTCGCATAACAGAAGTTAATACCGCTATTATTACAAAAAGACGTAATGATTTAATAGCTGCAAAGTATGATAATTCGGATGTAATAGTTACTTCTGGTAACAACAACTAGTTAAGAAATTATTCAGCAGTAACTGATTCATCAATATAGTATTTTAGGAGGTTCAATATGAATAATAATGCGGATGAGGATGCTGTCGCAGCAAGACGCCGTGCGTTAGCAGCAGCCTTGCGCGGAGGAGAAGATGTAGTTGTCACCCCTTCCGGTGAAGTAGAATTTCAAAGCGAAGCAGAAGAACAGGGGCACACAGCCATTCAGGTGCCTGACGGAAAATTGGCAAGGAGGGGTTAAAATGGGATTTTATTGGTATCAGAGTGACCCTGATTTGTTAGAGGCTGAACAGATGGCAATGGGGAAATATTTCCCATCGTTTAAGCTCTATAAACTCGAAGATGGTTCGGGAAGGCTATATTGGCGCGGAAAGGTTCAGCCAACCGGAAAAGGCGGAATGGTTTGGGATTTGATGTTGATTTATAAAAATACCCATCCCCAGGCAGAAGAAGGTATGTATGGCGGCTCAATTCAAATTTTGCCCGTTAAACCGCGTCTCGTTGATATAGCGAAAACATTACCGATTAAGCCTGAAAAGGGTTTGGGCTTGGGGCTTCCGCATATTTACCGCGATAACTTCGGACGTAACGAAGAGTATTTTATATGTACTGCCGACCCCAAATATTTTAAAGCATCGCAGACTCGTTCTACATCAGCCGCCTCCTCTCTAAGTTGGGCGTGCAAATGGATAATGTTGTGTGAAATGTGGATCAACGGAGAGGTAAGTGACGAAGTAGCAATAGAAGGTGTGTACTAAGACTATAGAGGAGGGTGTATGGATTTAGGAAATGTGCTGAATAAGCAGATCGAGAAAACTATTGAGGAGCATTGGCCTCAGATACAAAAGATTTTTCAGGAGAAAGTAGGGCCTGCTGCTTTAGCGGCAGCTGAAAATGACAAAGCAGTGGAAGCAATATTCTCTTTAGTTTACCAGGGGCTACCATTTCCAGTGAAGCTTGTTGTTAAAAAAGATGCATTTGTCAATTTTTGTTTAGCGAATCGAGATCGATTTATTTGATCTGAATTTACATGCGGAGGATAGTTATGCAGGTTTGATTGTTATTAGACTTGCATATCTTATATGTATCAACGGGGGAAAATTATGCAGGTGATTTTTTCTAATCGCGCATACACGGCGGTTATTTCGGAAACCTCAGAAAAAATAAAAACCGAAACCGGCGGAATATTTTTAGGCTGCTTTGAGAATGGGAATTGGTATGTCATAGAAGCAATAGACCCAGGCCCAAAGGCGATTTTTCAAGTTGCATACTTCGAGTACGATAAAAAATATACAGAACATTTAATAAACAAATTAGTACAGATATATCAAGCAAAATTGACTTTAATTGGGCTATGGCACAGGCATCCGGGTTCTTTTGACGAGTTTTCTTCCACAGACGATGGAACTAACTCTGATTATGCTAAAATGTCTGCCAATGGCGCTGTTTCTGTTTTGGTTAATATTGATCCAAAGTTCCGCATTACGCCATATCATGTAGCATGGCCCCTTAAATATACTAAAATCGCTTATAAAGTGGGTGATAACTTAATCCCTGAACATTTACTTGCGTTAAGAAATGCGGAAAAATCACTTGGATATATAAATAGTTACGCTGACAAATTATATTCCGGAAATAAAACCTTTGACAAACCGGAAATAGATTTTTTACGTTTACTTGTTAGCATCAAAGGAAAATTACAGAAAACTACACTGTCTAAAGATGATTACAAGCCAGAAGAGGCTGAAAAATATCGAGATTTTTTAATTGATTCTTTGCTGGACGATATAACATATTTTTCTGAAAATCGAAAATTGGCTTTGAAAATTGAACAAAACAAGGGAGTTTTAAGCTTATCTCATAAAGGGTCAAGTAACATTGTTACAATGATTCACTTTATATATGTTGCACATAAGAAGCAGATTGTTTTTTCTCATGACGATGATTGCTATTTATATACCCCAGGGCTATTCACCAATTTATTAACAGACTTTAACCCCGCAGATGTCACATTTAAGTCTGGTTTACTGCGTGCGTTCGGTATAGGAAATGAAAACAAGGATTTATAGGAATGAAAAAACCACAAATGGAAAAGACGGTATTCATATCAGACATACAGGCAAGTACTCAAAATGAAAGGAATATATATGGCAGGTATTACAAAGAATCTGCCATATATAATGTATTTCCTCCCGAACTGGAAAGTAAAGGAGAGCTTCTAGGAAAAGTGTTACCGAAAGGCAGTAATTGTAACAAGAACAAGCTGTGTGGAGTTATTACAAGTGCAGGTATAGATTTTTATAGTTATGGAAAAAAAATAAAATGTGAAATATACAGCCTCTATCAAAATATATTCTCACGTAACAAGGGGATATTAGAATCTGATATAATGTGCCAAAAAAAAGCAATAATATTAGGCTGCGGCTCTGTCGGCAGCCTGGTTGCCCTGGAGTTGGCACGGGCTGGAGTAAAGCATTTTATTTTGGTTGATGCAGATATAGTAGAATATCATAATATTTGCCGCCATCAATGCGGAATAGAAGATGTTGGTGATTTTAAAGTATATGCTCTCAAAAGAAAGATTCTTAATATTAATCCAAGTGCAGAGGTAATTACTTTTGAAGGCATCGTACAGAATTTGCCAAAAGAAACTATGGATTCGTTTTGTGTAGCTGGAAACACAGTTTTTATCGGCTGTGCTGACAACCGCATTGCGGACGTGTACACAAATAGAATCAGCATATACTATCAATCCTCTTTTGTTTCTATAGGATTTTGGGAAAGGGCTTTTGCTGGTGAGATTTTTTATCACCTGTATGGAAAAGGCTTGCCATGTTATGAGTGCGCTTTAGGCGATGGCAGCGGCCTTTCGTCAAGAGCCGAGGCCAATCATCATGTATACTCAAATCAAGAAAATACCGAAGGAGTAAAGTTTGAGCCTGGTATATCAGTCGATATAAATTTTGCTACTTCAATCGGTATCAAGCTGATACTCGATATTTTTAATGCAAACAATGAGGGTTATATCCCGCGTTTATTGAATAATCTTACGCAATATACGCTTGTAAGCAATACAAGTAATCCGAAAATCGGCGGCGAAATGGTTGAGATATTTAGCTATCCCCTTCAGGTTACGACTTCACTAAAAGTTGGTTTTTCAAAAAAATGCGGCAAAAAATGCAAGTATGAGAAGTAAAATCATAAATGGCTAAGGAGAGCGTTATATGAGTAAAATTACATATCAAACAGTTTTGAGACTCATTAATAACATTAATTCCTTTGCAGAACAATCTGATCAGAGAATTCAGCAATTATGGAATAATTTTGAAAACTCAAAAAAAAGCTTGGAAGAACAATATAATCAATTCATGTCAAATGCCGCTGGGCAATATGATAGTAGTGCTAATGTTACTAGAAAAAAAGGTGCCGAATTAAAGAACAATGCTGAAAAAATATATAAAGAAGTATTGGCATTGGATACTTCTCTGGCAAATGCTGATAAATATTATGTTAAAGCGCGAGATCTTAAAACAGAGGAGCTGGGAAAAAAAGCCGAAATAACCACCATTGATGATCCTGACATTTTTTTAGCCTTAGAAAATGTTAAAAAACAATTTGAATCACTTTCATTAAAATATTCAAAAGAGAAATTACCTGCTCTTTTTGATGGTATAAACTTTGCCTTTTCAAAACAACGAAAACAAGACTATGAAGATTTAATTGTTCTGAAAATAAGACTAGAAAATTTAATGGAAGAAATCAAAAAAACAATAGCTGAACTGGTCAATGATTCAACACAAGCTGAGAAAGATGCTCATGCCAAAAAAACTGAGGAAATAGAATCAAAGTATCAAGCAGAACTGTCTAAAATAAAATCAAGGTATGAAAGCAACGTAGAAATATTGGCTGATGAGATTTGTGAACAGTTAGATAAGATTTTACCTGATAGTCTGTTAGGTTCATTAAAAACAATTAATGAACGCTATATTAGTAACTTTACAGGAATAACATCAAGCTATTGTGCATGGGATGATACTATTGTCTTAGGGAATATTGACTATCCATTAGAATTATTTGTGAGTTCCAAGATTTTGTTTTCACTTATTAAAGATAAATGTGCGGCCATTATTTCACAAAGTAAATTACTTAGGTTTCCTCTTGTATTTTCTTTAAGCGATAATTTGAATTTACTTGTAAAATATACGGTAAATAGCAATCTTAAAAACCAACTTGTTAGCTCCATAATACAGAGTTTTATTGCTTTTGCCCCGGTTACACATTTGACTTTCAGCATAATAGATTCAGAAGGTCAGGGAAAAAATGTGTCTTCATATATGGATTTTATCAAAAAAATACCGGAACTGTTTAATGGAGGAGTAAAAACATCCAATGAGGAAATAAGGGAAACATTAGAAAAACTGAGTATTTGCAATAATACAGTGGCAACACCAGATATAAAGGTTTTAATTGTTTTCGACTCTCCCGAAGCATTGGGAGACAAAAATGTAGCATCGATAAATAACATTATTGAAAATGGAAAAAATCTTGGTGTTTATACCGTAATTGTATATAGAGTACAGTCAGGAAATGCCTTGCCGCCTTACCATGTAAAAAACAGTATTATCATCCAACAAGCGGTTGATATGTTCCTCTACTACAATCTTCGGGTAACATATAATGAAGCCCTTGCAGGAAATGATTTATCAAGATATATCAAAAATTATTTATTCACTTACAGTAGTTTTCACGGCAATATTGCTTTATTAGGTTCTATAGTCTGTGAACTGATAGACAGTGAAAATGCCGATAAAGTTCAATTTGCAATAAGTGCAATAAAAAATACTCTTGACAGGTATAACAATACTTTTGGTGTAGTTCCGTCAGTTACAGACAGTTTCCCCGCGGAAATCTCAGTAGGGTATTTATCCTGTCCTTTGGATTTAGTAGCAGATAACAATACGATTGCAAGAATAAAAACTGAATTGACAACACAAAATTCACAAACTTTTATTTTGCCGGCAATTTTTAACCTTAAAGAAAAAAGTAGTCTATTAATTATTTGCCCGGAAGCAGTCCAGCAGCATGTAATAAAATTTATACACGGTTTAATGTGGAGCTTTCTATCTTCTGTTCCGGTTTCAAAAATAAAATTTTGCGTATTTGATGCTGAACGCCGGGGTAACAGCATAACGCCTTTTTTGGATTTTCGCCAAAATCTTCCTGATATTTTTGACGGACAAATTTATACCACACAAGACGCTATGATAGGTACGCTGCAAAAATTAAACAGATATATTGACGAGTTTATCCAGGAGAAGCTCGGCAATCGCTTTGCCAATATTATTGAATACAACAGTAACACGCCTAATCGTATCGAACCTATTATTATGTTGATTATATTTGATTTTCCCCGCAATTTTGACAACCGAAGTATAGAGTTGTTAATAAATATTCTTAATAATGGCAGCAAATGCGGAATTTACGCAGTTATATGCCATAATCCAAATATCTTATTTTCAAAGTATGAGAGTATCGATGAACATCTTGAAGAGATAAAAAAACACTGTTCTTTGTTGGAATATGTTGAAAAAAAATATATTCTTCAACCTTTTGGATTACAAGTTGATGTAGCACCTGAGCTATCAAAGAACAGGATTTCCGATTTTATAAATCAATACATAGAAGCTATTACCAACCTAAAACAAAAAGGTCTATCCCTTGAAGACATTATAAGTCCATCGCTTTTTTCTTCTTCAACAGCAAAAAGACTATCTATTACCGTGGGCATTGGCGACGGCGAAAACCCTGTAGACTTGATATTGGGAGAAGGTTCATCACATCATGGGATAATCGCCGGTGCTACGGGCTCCGGCAAATCAACTTTACTGCACACAATAATTATGAGTGGTATGTTATCCCATAGCCCAGATGAGTTACATTTGTATTTGATGGATTTTAAAAGCGGAACAGAGTTTAAGATTTATGAATCTTTCAATTTGCCGCATATTCAATTATTAGCGCTTGATGCCATGCAGGAATTTGGCGAGAGTATATTGGAAAATCTAGTCAGCGAAATGCTGCGCCGTGGAGACTTGTTTAAAAATTCTGGACAATCAAGCCTTTTTGATTATATAAAAGGCACAGGAAATCCTCTGCCACGTATTTTAGTTGTCATGGACGAGTTTCAAATTCTTTTTAATGATTCTGCAAATCGCAAAGTAGCCAGAAATTGCTCTGAACTGACTAAGCGGATCGTCACCGAAGGTCGGGCCTTTGGCATTCATCTTTTGATGGCAACGCAGACTACAAAAATTATAAGTGAACTGACACTATCGCATGGCATTATTGAACAAATGCGTATCCGTATTGGTTTAAAATGCGGTGAGGATGATATACGGTATTTATTCGGAAATCGAAACGATGATAAAATCATTGAAATGATGAAAGGCCCTATCGGTACAGCCGTAATGAATTTGGAATACATGGAATCAAATAATATAGGATTCCGTGCCGCATATTGCTCAAAAAAAGCACAAATAAAATATTTGTCTCTTATTTCTGAAAAGTATGCAGATTATCCAGCTACGATGCAAATATTTGAAGGAAACAGAACGGTTTCACTTGTTGAATATTTGAATCAAAGCAAAACAGGTTCTTCATCTGATAACGTTATAAAAATATACATGGGGACACTCATAAAGGTTGCACCACCATTTATTATGCAGTTTGATCGGCGCAGAAGGCATAATTTATTAATTTGTGGAGCAAACGAAAAAATGGCTGAAAATCTTACTAACCTTTGTATGTTTTCAGCATTACTGAACACAAATACTAATGTTTACTGTATAGATGGAGAGAGTTTAATAGGCGAAAGCATCTCGGCTGCATTTTATGATTGTTTAACCGGTTTTAGTTTACGTTTCAGGACTGCAAAAAACAGAACAGAAATAATTCAAATTATCAACGATTTATTTACAATTTACTCAGAGAGAAAAAAGGGCGGGGATAATAAACAATCTTTGGTTGTAATAAAGAACCTGCAATTTCTTGATCTTATAAAAAAAATGTTTAAAGGTGAGTCCGTAGATGAAAGTGAATATATTGATAATATTGCCACTAAGTCCGTAAATGAATTTGCTGATTTCGGTGTATCAGGAAATGCAGGCTCTCCATCCCTGTCCATCTCAGAAAAACTGTTGCAGCTTATTGACGATGGGTCCAATTATGGAATTTATTTTATTACTTCTTCGCTTGAATATCAAAGCGTCAAGGAAAATATGTATTATGGTGAAAACATTTTATCCAAATTTCCTGCAAGAATCATTTTTGCTTTGAGCAACAGCGATGCTGACAATCTCATTGACGGCGTTGCTGTTGCTGGTTTAAAAGATAATACAGTATATTACTCTGATGGAGTAAAAAACATCTTCCAATATAAACCTTATATCATGCCCGATAATTCTGAATTAAAAAAATATATTAAAAGTCTGTCCATTCATGATTAGAAAAGGGCAGTAACAATGAGTATGGATATAGCAAAAAATATATTTAAAAAATCAAGTATTGGGACAATTATTTTTTTTATCCTAAATGCGCTAATCATAATTGGACTTTTCGCTAGTATTGGTTTTCATTCTCTGTATGTCATAGTCATTATTTATATCCTGTCAATATTTATTGCTTTTTCTTCAATCGGCGAATGGATTCTCTGCTTAATGGCTGGAGCCAGAAAAATGACAAGAGTTGACATGAGAATTCGAATGATTCCATTGCTGGAAATTGTATACAATAAAGCAAAAAGAAAAACACCAAAGCTTACAAATAAAATAGTTTTGAAAGTAATTTATTCCCCCGAACCAAACGCTTACGCAATCGGGCGAAGGACAATTTGTGTAACCGAGGGGCTTTTTCAGCTACCTGATGATGTTATTCAAGGAATTTTAGCACATGAAGTAGCACATTTAGCGTATCGTCATAATGAGATTCAGCTTTTAATCGGGGGTGGCAATTTTATTCTAACTACATTACTTCTAATCATAAAACTAATATACACAATAATAGGTGCTTTTTCTCTTATTTCCGGGATTAGACGTCGTTCTTTTGGTACTGTTATTATAGGATTGTTTTTCGCTGCTATTATATGGCTTTGGACAAAATTTTGTATGCTGTTTTTAATGTGGTCATCGCGGGAAAATGAATATGATGCCGACAAATATGCCGCTGAGTTAGGTTATGGATTTGAATTAGCAAAAGGTTTGGATGCCATCGGAACAAGTGAGCCACAAGAATCATTTTTGAAAGCTCTGTATTCAACTCACCCCAACACGCATGACAGAATTGGTCGATTACAGCAATTTGGAGTTCTATATTATAGGTATTAGCCGAGATACCTCATTTAGAAATGTTACCGAAGCTATTCATTCCACATAGTAATGATGCGGTTTGATTGAGCGATTTGCTGTAAAAGATGACATTATCAGTGTAGATGCGGTTTCCCTTTCGGTTGGATGGTCGCTTTTTCTCAGGCTTAATTTTTACCTGCTTGCTGTCTATATAGACCATAGCCTGTTTGTTTAATAGGCGGACAGCAGATTTTCTGTGGTGTTCTGTCGACTTGCTGAACTTGTCCAGAATTACCATTTTTTTGGTGCTTTTTTATAACGGGGCTGGTATTCCTTAGTTACAGTCTTTTTTTCTTTCATGCCTAACCCCATTATGATGCCCTCTTAAAGACATCCTTATTTTAATTTGGGCAACATTTTCTAAATGAGGCATTTACTATTTTCGGTAACATTTTTCATGAGGCAATGCGGCGTCTTGACAAAGAGATTTCACTCTTTTATGCTGAGTTTGTGTTATCTGATATACAGGGCATAAAGGAGATGTTTTTGTGCTAGGAGTCAACTTACTATTTGCAGGATTTGCTTTATCATTGAATGGCGTTAGTTTTCTTACGGCAATTGACAACAAAGTAAGGGGAGTGGTAAATGCCCTGGTCGGGGTTATTATTGGAATAAACGCGGTTTTTCAAATTACCACTGCAACCTGTCATGTTACATTCGGCTTTTCGGCAGCAATGTGGCTGTTTGCGCTTAATTATTTTATAATTGCAGCGCATATTTTCTTTAATAGCGAAAACTGGAAAGTTTTCGGAATGTACGGATTATTCGCATCTCTGGTTTCTTTCACATTTGCAGGAGAAGCTTTTTTTACAAACGCGCCCTGGATAATGGTTTACCTCTGGGCTATGTGGGGGATTTTATGGGCACAAAGTTTTTTTGCCATCATGCTGGGGATTAAATTTATTAATAGGCTTACTCCTCATGTTCTAATTTTGAATGGCATAGCAAGTACATTTATTCCAGGATTCCTCATTTTGTTGGGCGTAATATTATAATGTACGGTAAGCAAATGCTGCAATATTACACTTCAAGCTCTTTTCTGTTAGTAATTATCTTCGAAATAAGACCATACTCCAGAGCTTCTTCCGCACTCAGCCAGAAATCCCTGTCCGTGTCTTTTGTAACTTGCTTTAAACTTTTGCCGGTCTCATCAGATATCAGCTTATTGATTTTTTGCCGCGTTTTTTCCAGCTCTTTTGCATGAATCTCAATTTCTGTCGCAACTCCCCTTATTCCGCTAAGGGGCTGATGAATAAGATAATGCGAATTCGGAAGCCCAAGCCGCCGTTCCTTTGGCGCTGCAAGAAGTATGAGCGCGCCCGCGCTTGCAACAAGCCCCATGCCTATCATGTATACATCGGGTTTGATAAAGCGCGCCATATCGAATATCGCATACCCTGCATCGACATCTCCGCCCGGAGAATCTATAAATATTTTAATGGGGTTGTCATTGTCTGCTTCGAGCAGCAGCATCTGCGTAACAACTTTTTCTGCATTTTTCTTGTTTATTTCCCCGGAGATAAGAATCGTTCGCGTCTTTAAAAACTTTTCGGATATCGGGTCTTCTTTTTTTTCATTTTGTTCACATTCTTCATTGTCATTAAATATATTTTTCATTTTTATCCTCTTTTTAGGGCTTGTTTGCTATATCTGCAATTATATTATACTGATAATTTAAAAAAAAGATAATATAGATAAATAAAATTTAGCAATTTTAATTGATTCTGTGCACTATCTAGCGTACAAACATATTTTTGTTTTGAGACAACCACACCTTGAAAACAACACAATCTGCCTATTATAATTGAAAGCAATGACAAGCGGTGACTCTCTTCATTTTTGATGATTGTTTTCAGTTTAGTCGCCAAAAAAGGATATTTTATAGTGAAATCAGCTTTTATTACACTTATAGGAAGGCCATCTTCCGGAAAATCGACTCTCGTGAACAAGATATGCGGATATAAGGTTTCCATTGTGTCTGCAACTCCGCAGACAACAAGAAATGTAATTCGCGGCATCTTAACTGAAGAACGGGGGCAGCTGATTTTTCAGGATACTCCCGGATATCATATTTCAGAAAAAAAAATAAATAACGAATTAAAGCAGGTAACCGAGACTGTTGTTAATGATGCAGAAATAATTCTTTACGTTACTGACTGCACGCGGGAGCCCGGCGAAGAAGAGAAAAAAATACTCGAATATCTTGCGGCGCTGAACGCGGTTGTAATCGTTGCTTTAAATAAAATTGATCTTATTACGGTAGCGGAGAAAAACATACCGGAGTTTCTCGAAAGCCTTGGGAACTTTTTGAAAAAAAATCTTCGCAAAAAAGAGCCGGCTAAAGATATTTCCATCTGCCATGTTTCGGCAATGACTGGCGAGGGCGTGGATAAACTTCTTGATGTTATGTTTGAGAAAGCGCCCGAAGGCGAGAAATTATATCCTGATGATGTTTATACGGATCAGGATGTTGCTTTTCGAATAAGTGAGATAATAAGAGAAAAAGCAGTAAACAGAACAAAAGAAGAAATCCCCCACAGTGTTTATGTTGAAATCGCGGATATTGAAATGAACCAGGGTCAGCACGGCGAGGAGCTTTGGGTGCGGGCGTTTTTGATTGCAGAGAGTGAGTCGCAAAAGAAAATAATTATTGGCAGCGGCGGGGAGAAAATCCGCGCAATCAAAAAAGCTGCAAAACGGGAAATAAAATCGATTTTTCCGTATCCGGTTATAATAGATTTACGGGTAAAAGTTAACTCCAACTGGCGGAAGAAAAGAGGTATTTTAAGCAGGCTCATTCGCTGACGGAGCAAGAACCGCGGACAAGCTGCCTGGCGCTTTATCGCGACATCCGTGTCGCTGCGCCAGATCCACTGCTAGGCAGTGACGTCCATGTTGCAGAGCTTGCACATCCGCCGAATAAGTGAGAGTCGCGAGCAAACTTCCCGATATTTTTTCGCCGGCAAAAGAGGAATAAAATATGGCAAAGACTAAAGAAAACATCAGTAACGAACCAATCGAAAAGCAGCTCTGGAAATCTGCCGACAAACTAAGAAAAAATATCGACGCTGCTGAATACAAACATGTTGTTCTCGGGCTGATTTTTTTAAAATACATCTCAGATGCTTTCGAAGAACTTTATGCAAAACTAAAAAGCGAAAAAGGCGAATACGCTGGCTCAGACCCCGAAGACAAAGATGAATACAAAGCAGAAAATGTTTTCTTTGTTCCCGAAGTTGCCCGCTGGACATATCTGCAATCTAAGGCAAAATTGCCAACCATAGGCAAAGATGTAGATAATGCAATGGATGCAATCGAAAAAGATAATCCATCGCTGAAAGATGTATTGCCAAAAGTATTTGCGCGCGGCAATTTGGATCCCACAAACCTTGGCGGATTAATTGACCTGATTGGAAATATTGCTCTTGGAAACGCGAAAGCACGAAGTGCAGATGTGCTTGGTCATGTGTTTGAATATTTTTTAGGTGAATTCGCTCTTGCAGAAGGAAAAAAAGGCGGCCAGTTCTATACTCCCCGAAGTGTTGTTGAACTTCTGGTAGAAATACTTGAGCCATACAAAGGCCGCGTATTTGATCCTTGCTGCGGGTCCGGCGGTATGTTTGTGCAATCAGAAAAATTTGTGGCAGAGCATAAAGGTAAAATAAGCGATATATCCATTATTGGTCAGGAAAGTAATCAGACAACATGGCGCCTGGCAAAAATGAATCTTGCTATTCGCGGCATTGACAGCTCGCAGGTCAAGTGGAATAACGAAGGCTCTTTCTTGAATGACGCGCACAAAGATTTAAAGGCAGATTTTGTTATTGCCAATCCGCCGTTTAATGACAGTGACTGGTCCGGGGATCTGCTTCGCAAAGACGGCAGATGGAAGTATGGTGTTCCCCCTGTCGGGAATGCAAACTATGCGTGGATCCAGCACTTTCTTTATCATTTAAGCCCAAGCGGCACTGCCGGATTTGTTCTGGCAAAAGGTTCGCTCACTTCCAAAACTTCGGGCGAGGGCGATATTCGCAAAGCTTTGATCGAAGCGCGGCTTGTTGACTGTATTGTTAATCTTCCCGGCAAGCTTTTTTTGAATACCCAAATACCTGCTTGTTTGTGGTTTTTATCCCGCAATAAAGCTAACGGAGGTAGTCGAAACAGGACTAACGAGATTCTGTTTATTGATGCACGCAATGAAGGACATTTGATTAACCGCAGAACAAAAGAGCTGTCGCAAGATGATATTAAAAAAATCGCTTCAACTTATCACGAATGGCGAAAGTTTAAAGGAAAATACGAAGATGTAAAAGGGTTTTGTTTTTCTGCAAATATAGAGCGTGTCAAAGAACTTGATTATGTATTAACACCGGGCAGATATGTTGGGCTTCCGGATGAAGAAGATGACTTTGATTTTAAGGAACGGTTCAGTAGCTTAAAGGCAGAATTTGAGGCGCAATTAAAAGAAGAAGAAAGGCTTAACAAAGCTATTTTGCAAAACCTAAAACGGGTGAAAATATGAATAAAAAAGTTAAAAGCCGAGAAAATCAGATTGTTGAATGGAAAGAGACTTGGCGCGACGAATACCTGAAGTGGATTTGCGGTTTTGCTAATGCACAGGGAGGTGTTCTTGAAATTGGCAAAAACAATCGTGGTGTAGTTGTCGGAATATCAAATGCATCAAAATTGTTGGAAGAGCTTCCTAATAAAATTCGCTCAACAATGGGGATTTTAGCTGATGTCAATTTGTACACAGAAAAAAGCTTAGATTATATTGTCATAAAGATAAGCCTGCACCCGAATGCCATCAGCTTTAGAGGAAAATATTATTTTCGTTCCGGGCAAATTGAAGCTTGGGGAAGAGGTATTGAAAAAATGAAAAGCGGCTGCATTGCCGATAACCTTCCTGAGCCCGAATTTGATATTTTGGCAACTATGTTTTCAATTTGCTTTCATATCAGAAATAACAATAAAAGGGAAGAAGCATTAGATGGTGGTGTAAATGGTGGTGTAAATTATAGATTGGATGAATTAAAAGCGAAAATTGTTGCCTTAATGATTGAAAACCCTGAAATTACTGCTGAAAAAATTGCAGGTACCATTCAAATAACTAAACGTAGAGTGGAATACAATGTTGCTCAACTGAAAAAATCAGGGGTTATAGAGCGTGTTGGTGCTGATAAAACCGGCAAATGGATTGTGAGATATTCTATGAGGGGGAAAAGTCAATGAGTGAGTGGAATAAATTAAAGGTGAATCTATGAAATCCCCAAAAAAAGAAATCACTATCCGCAGTTCTGCTGCAGAATATTTAACTTTTATTGCTGCAAGCGGCAAAGATGGAGTTGAGGCAATATATGCTGACGAAAACGTATGGCTGTCGCAAAAGATGATGGCTGTGCTTTATGATGTAAATGTTCGTACTATTAACGAACACTTAAAAAAAATATTTGCTGATAGTGAATTGGACGAAAAAGCAGTTATCCGGAATTTCCGGATAACTGCTTCAGATGGCAAAACTTATGATACAAAGCATTACAACTTAAAAGCCATAATTGCTGTCGGCTACAAAGTAAACTCTGAACGAGCTGTTCAATTTCGCAAATGGGCAACAAACATAATTGAAGAATTTACGATTAAAGCCTACGTCATGGACGATGAACGTCTGAAATCCGGCAGCATATTAACAAACAAGTATTTTGAAGAACAACTGGCACGTATCCGAGAAATACGCCTAAGCGAACGAAAATTCTATCAGAAAATTACTGATATTTATGCTACTTCCGTTGATTATGATGTAACTGCCGCTGCGACCAAACGTTTTTTTGCTACTGTGCAAAATAAACTTCACTGGGCTATTCATGGTCATACAGCCGCGGAATTAATTATCGAACGCGCCAATTCCGAAAAACAGCACATGGGTTTAACTTCTTGGAATGACGCTCCAAAAGGAAAAATCCAAAAATACGATGTTGTTGTTGCTAAAAATTACTTAACTGAATTTGAAATGAAGCAACTTGAACGACTTGTTAACGCCTATCTGGATATTGCAGAAGATATGGCTATTCGGCGTATTCCCATGACTATGAGTGATTGGGAAACCCGGCTTAACCGCTTCATTGCGGCAACAGACCGTGAAATTTTAAGTGATGCCGGAAAGGTCTCCGCAGAAATTGCCCAAAAACATGCAGAAACCGAATTTGAAAAATATCGCATTGTACAGGACAAACTATTCAAAAGTGATTTTGATAGATTTATTGAACTTGAGACCAAGACAGAAGAGACGCAGAAGAGGAAGAAAAAACAAGGAAAAGCCGGAGATGGGGGCTAACAAATGAGTAATCAGATACCAAATTGTGTCAGCAATGTTGACGCAATTAAACTTGGCGGAAAAAGCAATGTGCAAAATATGCAAATTGCTTTTTTGGATGATTTAACTGATGTAGAAAAAGCATATTTAGATGCTTTGCGCGAAATGCAAAAAAAGCTGAAAGCCGGAGGAGGCGGTGGTGATGAGTGAGTGGCAGGAATATAAACTAGAGGATATTGCATTAATAAATCCAGCTGAGTCCATAGCGAAAGGTCTGGCAGCTAAAAAGATTGCTATGGAATGCTTAAAGCCGTTTACAAAAAAGGTTTCTGGATTTTCTATTGAACCTTTTAATGGGGGCACGAAATTCAGAAATGGTGATACTATTATAGCTAGAATAACTCCTTGCTTGGAAAATGGTAAGACCGCTTATGTTGATGTTTTAGATTCAGGAGAAATAGGTTTTGGCTCAACAGAATATATAGTTTTAAGAGAAAAAGCAGATTTAAGCGATAAACATTATTTATACTATTTTTCCATTTCTCCGGAATTTCGTGATGTAGCTATTCTTGCAATGACGGGTAGTTCTGGTCGTCAACGCGTGGAAATGGATGTTGTTAAAAATCATACTTTCCTCCTTCCCCCTCTCCCCGAACAACGCGCCATTGCCGAGGTGCTTTCCAACTTAGACGACAAAATAGACCTTTTGCATCGCCAGAACAAAACACTTGAAGCCATGGCAGAAACCCTGTTCCGCCAGTGGTTTGTAGAAGAAGCGCAGGATGTTTGGGGAGAAGTTTCTCTCAGTTATTTTGTTGATATAAAATATGGTAAAGACCACAAACATCTTTTTGATGGCAACATCCCTGTTTATGGATCGGGTGGGATTATGCGTTTTGCTGAAACTGCTCTTTACAATAAAGAATCAGTTTTGATACCGAGAAAAGGAACACTTGGAAATGTCTTTTATATAAACAAACCGTTTTGGACTGTTGATACCATGTTTTATACAATAATGAAACAGCCACACATTGCCAAATTTATTTATTTTTTTGTAAAAAACCTGGATTTAGTTTCCATGAATGTTGGCTCGGCTGTGCCAAGCATGACAACTGAAGTATTAAACAACTTACCTTTGATAAAGCCACCAGAGGAGTATTTGAAAAAATTTGAAAATATTACAGATTCAATTTTTGAAAAAATAGAACACAATAATATACAAATCCACACTCTCGAAAAACTCCGCGATACTCTCTTGCCTAAGCTTATGAGTGGGGAAGTGAGGGTGGGAGCATGAATATTAACAAAATACATATTGAAAATTTCAAGATTTTCAAAAGTTTTGATTTGGTTTTGAATAAAGGTGTTAATATTCTTGTTGGCAATAATGAATCAGGGAAATCTACAATTATTGAAGCTATACACCTTGCTTTGACAGGATTGTACAACGCAAAATATCTAAAAAATGAACTTACTCAATATATATTTAATAATGAGGTAGTTGCAGAATACATACAGAGTTTAGAACCTGATAAAGAAAATAAATCTTTACCACATATTTTAATCGAAATTTATATGGACGGTGAAGACTTAGCAGAGTTTGAAGGAGACGGCAATAGTCAAAAGACCAAATCTTCAGGTATCTCATTGAAAATCGCTTTTGATGAAAAATATCAGAAGGAGTATGAAGAGTTAGTAAAAATCGGCGGGATAAAAACTCTTCCAATTGAATACTATAATGTTTTATTGTCAAGTTTCGCGAGAGATGAAAATATTACCACTAGGACAATCCCTATAAAGTCTGCCTTGATTGACTCTGCAAGCAATAAACTACAAAATGGTTCTGATATTTACATTTCTCGCATAGTGAAAGATTTTTTAGAATCAGAAGAAATTGTAAAAGTTTCACAAGCCCACCGACAAATGAGAGACACTTTTGTTGAGCATGAGGCAATTCAAGCAATCAATGAAAAAATTAAAAATGCATCAAAAATCTCTGATAAAAAAGTAGAATTATCGGTTGAACTATCTTCAAAAAATGCTTGGGAAAATAGTTTAATTACTTGTATAGAAGAAATTCCGTTTCAGAATATTGGTAAAGGTGAGCAGTGTATAATCAAAACGAAATTAGCATTAAGACATAAAAAAGCAAAAGAAGCAAATATCATTTTGCTTGAAGAGCCCGAAAACCATTTGTCGCATACAAAACTTAACCAATTGATAGAAGATATTACCCAAGACCACAGCGATAAACAAATACTAATCTCTACTCATAATAGTTTTGTTTCCAACAAATTAGGATTAGAGAATTTAATTTTACTTAATGATAAGCAAACTATCAAGCTAAATGACTTGCCATATGATACTTTTAATTTTTTCAAAAAATTATCAGGTTATGATACATTGCGCTTGATTTTATGTAAAAAGGCAATCTTGGTAGAGGGTGATTCAGATGAATTGATTGTACAAAAGGCGTATCAAGTAAAAAATGGGAAATTACCAATAGAAGACGGAGTTGATGTTATTTCGGTTAGAACATCATTTTTACGGTTTTTGGAAATTGCGGAAAAAATTCAAAAACAAGTTGCGGTAGTTACAGATAATGATGGTGATTACGAAAACAAAATCACGAAAAAATATGACTTATATAAAGATTCTGTAGTAGTCAAAATTTTCGCCGATAATCGCAACAGTCTGGATACATTAGAGCCTCAAATTGTTGATGCAAACAATAAAAAACTTGCTGTTTTATGTGAGGTTTTAGAAATTCAAAACAGCAAATACAGTACTGCAGATAAGATTTCCAAATATATGCAAGACAATAAAACAAATTCTGCTTTAAAAATATTCAATTCAGACAAGCAAATAAGATATCCTGCCTATATTGACAATGTAATCAATTGGTGCAATGAAAAATAACAAACTCATAATCGCAGCAGCGGGTTCAGGTAAAACCAGTCTCATTGTAAATGAAGCACTAAATATAAAAGACGAAAAAGTGCTGATTACAACTTATACGCAAGCAAATGAGGCTGAAATTAAAACGAAAATTATTGAATTAAACAAATGTATTCCTGAAAATATTACTGTTCAAACTTGGTTTTCATTTCTATTGAAACATGGTGCAAGACCATTTCAGGGAATTTTGCTTGATAAGAAAATCAAAGGGCTTATTTTAGTAAATAGCCAGTCAGGCATAAAAGGTTATGTGAGAAATGGGCAACCTATCTATTTTGGGGAAGAAAAAGATTTTGAAAAACATTATTTCTCTAATCAACTAAAAATCTACTCTGACAAACTTTCAAAATTTGTATTTCGCTGCAATGAAAAAACAAAAGGAAGTGTTATTGATAGAATTTCAAGAATATATGCACATGTTTTTATTGACGAAGTACAAGATTTAGCGGGTTACGATTTAGAGTTATTAAAATTGTTGTTTGATTGCAATTCAAATGTTTTGTTAGTTGGTGATCCTCGGCAAGGAACTTATTCTACCAATAGCGCACCAAAAAACAAACAATTCAAAAAAGCCAAAATTGTTAACTTTTTTACAGATAAGGAAAAAAAGTTAACAAAAGATGATACCATGCTCATAGTTAATTACAGATGTATAAAACCAATCTGTGAATTGTCAAATAAACTGTTTCCTACAATGCAGAAAACAACTTCGGGAAATAATAGAACAACCGACCACGATGGAATATTTTTTGTAAAAAAGAAAGATGTCGAAAAATATTTACATCAATACGAACCGTTGCAATTACGCGACAGTAGAAGAACTACTGTAAGTGAAAATCATCGTGTAATGAACTTTGGGGAATCAAAGGGGCTTTCTTTTGATAGAATTCTTATATACCCAACTGCCCCAATGCTTAAGTGGTTAAAAAACAAACAATCAGAGTTGAAAGACACAAGTCGTTCCAAGTTTTATGTAGCTATAACAAGGGCAAAATATAGTGTTGGATTTGTTGTTGAAGACACCGAAAGATCAGTAATAGACGGAATTACATATTATTCCTCATATCATAAATTTTGAACTTATGTCATAATATTTGAACAATGACCACCACCCCTCATAGAAACCTTTGCCATCGAACTAGTACATATATAGTCCCGACATTGCTTCGGACAGCGAAACACCGTAGCATTCTTCTTTTGAAGAAATAATCTTGCTGGAAAAAATCAAAAAAAGAGAACTGGGTACTTTAAAGGGAAAAGCAACAGTAAAATTCGCCGAAGATTTTTCCATGTCAGATAAGGAACTTATAAATCCGCAGTGAAAGGTTTTATATGGGATTATAAATAATCGCTTGACATGTTGTATCAATTTTGATACGCTTTAAATATGCCTTATAAAAGCGCAGAAAAAGCATTAACAGTGTATTTCTTTAAAACTTCGGCAGGAAATGAGCCGGTAAGGGATTGGCTCAAGCATCGGACACAAGAGGAAAAAAAGATCATAGGAGAAGAGATCAAAGCGGTTGAGTATTTATGGCCAATTGGATATCCGCGAGTTACTAAACTGGATAAAGATTTATGGGAAGTCAGAGTTGATTTACGTGATGGGATATGCCGGATTTTTTTTACATTTTGGAAAAAATATATGATTTTATTGCACAGCATCATAAAAAAGAGTCAAAAAACACCAAAACAAGACTTAGATCTTGCGAAAAAACGGCGGGATTTAGTATTTTCAGGAGGAGTATAAAGATGAAAAATAAAACTATCGGCAGTTCATTTGATGACTTTCTGGCTAAAGAAAATATCAGCGAGGAAGTAGAAGCCGGAGCTATAAAAAAAATTATTGCATATCAATTGCATGAGGCAATTAAAAAAGAGCATTTATCAAAGACCGATTTAGCAGCGCGGCTTGATACTTCTCGTGCTGCAGTAAACCGGCTTCTTGATCCTGAAAATGAGTCGATTACTCTTTTAACCTTAAAAAAAGCAGCTCATGTTTTAGGAAAAAAATTGCGCTTCGAGTTGGTATAATTTTTAATGAATAAAATCACTGAATCCGGTATTGAAGAATTCGCGATAAGGCTTCTCGAAAAACAGGGCTATGAGTATATATATGGTCCTGATATTGCTCCGGACAGCGAAACAGCGCAGCGTTCTTCCTTTGAAGAAATTATCTTGCTTGAAAAATTAAAAGCCGCTGTTTCTAGAATAAATCCAACAATACCAACAGATGCGCAGGAAGATGCAATAAAACAGATTCAGCGTCTTAACTCGATTGATTTGGTTGCAAATAACGAAGTTTTCCACAGGATGTTAACCGAGGGCATTAGCGTTACTTATCAAAAAGCCGGAAGCAGCCGAGGCGATTTGGTTTGGCTCATGGATTTTGATGAGCCGGAAAATAATGATTTTGTTGTTTTAAATCAATACACAATTATAGAAAATCATGTTAACAAACGGCCCGATGTAATTTTATTCATCAATGGTTTGCCTCTTACTGTAATGGAGCTTAAAAACCCAATTGATGAAAATGCTACTGTGCGTTCGGCATTTCTTCAATTGGAAACATATAAACAAGCAATCCCTTCTCTTTTTACGTACAATGGGTTTTTAATTATTTCAGATGGGCTTGAAGCAAAAGCAGGTACGATCTCTGCCGGATTCAGCCGTTTTATGGCGTGGAAAACTTCTGATGGTAAGAATGAAGCATCTGCGCTCATTGGTCAACTGGAAACACTAATTTGCGGAATGTTAAACAAAAAAACAGTACTGGATTTAATTCGCCATTTTATTGTTTTTGAAAAATCCAAAAAAGAAGATAAAGAAACAGGTATTATAACAATTCAGACTGTAAAAAAACTGGCAGCGTATCATCAGTATTATGCTGTAAACAGAGCTGTTGAATCAACGTTACGTGCATCTGGTTATGTTAAAAAGCCAGCAGATTCTTTTGGCGCAGAAGAGGTCGGGGAATCGCCGGAAAAATATGGCTTGTCGGGCGTAAAATCTCAGCCTGTTGGCGATAAAAAAGGCGGCGTTGTCTGGCATACCCAAGGTTCGGGGAAATCACTTTCAATGGTGTTTTATGCCGGAAAGATTGTTCTTGCTATGGACAATCCAACTATTCTTGTAATCACCGACCGCAATGACCTTGATGACCAGCTATTTGATACTTTTGCTGCTTCCAGGCAATTGCTTAGGCAAGAACCTGTTCAGGCAGAAGATCGGGAACATTTAAAAAAGTTATTGAGAGTTGCATCCGGCGGGATTGTTTTTACAACAATTCAGAAGTTTCAGCCCGAGGAAGGAAATGTTTACGAAAAACTTTCGGAGAGAACCAATATTATCGTTATTGCAGATGAAGCTCACAGAACACAATATGGATTTAAGGCAAAAACAATAGATGACAAAGACGAAAACGGCAATGCAATAGGTAAAAAAATCGTCTATGGTTTTGCAAAATATATGCGTGATGCGCTCCCTAATGCAACATATCTCGGCTTTACAGGCACACCTATAGAAAACACCGATGTCAACACACCAGCGGTTTTTGGCAATTATGTTGATGTATATGATATTGCGCAGGCTGTTATTGATGGCGCTACAGTCAGAATCTATTATGAAAGCCGTCTTGCGAAAATCAGGTTAAGTGACAAAGGAAAAAAGCTTGTAAAAGAGCTTGATGATGAGCTTGTATATGACGATTTATCCGAGACTCAAAAGGCAAAAGCCAAGTGGACACAGCTTGAAGCTCTCATTGGCAGTGCCGACAGGATAAAACAAGTTGCGAAAGACATCGTTGCTCATTTCGAGCAACGCCAAGAAGTAATCGACGGGAAAGGGATGATTGTTGCTATGTCCCGCCGAATAGCTGCTGAACTTTATAAAGCAATTATAGAATTAAGACCTGAATGGCATAATGATGACTTGAAAAAAGGCGTAATCAAAACAATTATGACTTCTGCGTCTTCGGATGGAGCGGAAATATCCAGGCACCATACAACAAAAGACCAACGCCGGCTTTTGGCAGACAGGATGAAAAATCCCGAGGATGAACTAAAACTCGTAATTGTTCGCGATATGTGGCTTACCGGATTTGATGTGCCTTCGCTCCACACTCTTTACCTTGACAAGCCAATGAAAGGGCACAACTTAATGCAGGCAATTGCCCGCGTTAACCGAGTGTATAAAGATAAAACAGGTGGTTTGATTGTTGATTATCTTGGGATAGCCTCGGACTTAAAAAAAGCGCTTTCTTTTTATTCAGATGCCGGAGGCAAAGGCGATCCGGCAGTTAATCAAGAAAAAGCAGTGCAGCTTATGCTGGAGAAACTGGAAATTGTTTCTCAAATGTTTCATGGTTTTGCTTATGAACAATACTTTGAAGCAGATACCGGAAGAAAATTATCTTATATTCTTTCTGCAGAAGAACACATACTTGGTCTTGAAAATGGCAAAAAACGTTTTATTGATGAAGTAACGGCTTTATCGCAAGCTTTTTCAATAGCAACTCCTCATGAACAGGCAATGGATGTTAAAGATGAAATCGCGTTTTTTCAGGCAGTTAAATCGCGGCTTGTTAAGTTTAATTGTTTTGGTTCTGGAAAAACAGATGAAGAAATCGAAACAACAATTCGTCAAGTAATTGATAAAGCGCTTGTTACAGAAAAAGTAATAGATATTTTTGATGCTGCGGGAATCAAAAAACCTGATATTTCCATACTTTCCGAAGATTTCCTTCTTGAAGTTAAAAATATGAAGCATAAAAATATTGCCCTTGAGGTATTAAAGAAACTACTTAACGATGAAATAAAATCACGCACTAGAAAGAACTTGATACAAAGTAAAACCTTAATGGAAATGCTTGAAAACTCCATCAAAAAATATCAGAACAAAATTATTTCTGCTGTTGAAGTTATCGAAGAACTTATTGGACTGGCAAAAGAAATCCACGAAATGGATAAAGAGCCCAAAGAGATGGGGCTTTCGGATTATGAATACGCATTTTATACTGCTATTGCAAATAATGACAGCGCAAAGCAGCTAATGGAACAGGACAAACTTCGTGAGCTTGCGGTTGTTCTTTTTGAAAAGGTCAAAGAAAATGCTTCTATTGATTGGACAATAAAAGAAAGTGTTAGGGCAAAATTAAAAGTAATTGTTAAAAGAATTTTAAGGCAGTATGGTTATCCGCCTGATATGCAGATGCTTGCAACCGAGACAGTATTGAAACAGGCGGAATTAATTGCCGACGAATTATCAAGATGAAAAGCGGTCGGGAACCGGGCCAGGCAAAACCCTTTGGCAAAAGCACTGTTTGTTAATATCTTTCCAGCAAGGGAAGTATCTTATTTTTACCTGCTGTCATTATAAACCCCGCAAGTCTTGGCCCTTTTTCTCTTCCAATAAGAACAGTATACACCAACTTAAAAATATCTTTTGGGTCTGCGCCGTTATCCTGAGCTATTTTATAAATAGCTTCCGCAAGAGAAGTTTCTGTATGGGTTTCAAGCTTTTTTACTTCTAACGCCAAAGCTCTTAATATTTTCGCTGAGTTCTCGTCAACAGTTATAACCGGATCTGTCGCAGATTTAAGCGAAAACCTAAAATCTTCCGGCGCAAAATTCGTTATCCACCTCCACGCGCACTGCGCCCGCACTGAGACCTTTTTCTTTTGCGCCTCGCTCAATTTGCTAAATTCTTCTATTTGCAACAACGCATCGATATCGCCCGAATGTATCTGGAGCAAGTTGCACAAATGCCGGAATGGAATCTGGCACGGCATCTCGGATGGAACAGCGCCAACCTGCGAAAGCTCATAAATTCTTTTTTCCTTGTCTGCTTTTTTATCATTTATAACTTCTTTTCCAAAATATATTCTTTCGCACTTGTCGTAATCTTCGTAGATTTTTATTACATCAAGGTCAAACGAAATTGCAAACTCTGTATTCGGTCGCGTGCCTGCGAACATATAACGCACGATTTCCGGCTCATAAACCTCAAGCACGTCTCTAAGGCTTATTACCTCGCCGCTGGATGATGATATTTTCCCGCCGCGCCCCTTTATGCTTAAAAAGTCATACTGGAAAGTAACAGGCGGTTCGTGGTTGTAAATCTCTTTTGCAATATTTTTTGCAGTGTCAAATGACCCGCCCTCTGAATGGTGATCTTTCCCTGCAGGCTCAAAATCTACTTTTTCATAAGCCCAGCGCATTGGCCAGTCTATGCGCCAGGGAAGTTTTACAAACGACGCGGTTCGCAAATCCACAGTTTCTCTGTTTTCGCACGAGGAGCAGCTGTATGAAATCCCCCACTCATTGTTCCATGCTTCAACTTCTGTTGTATCCCTGGTGCATTTGCTGCAGAAAACAGAAACAGGCATCCATTTTTTTTCAAGCGGTTCTGTTCTGTGCGCATCAAGGATTTTTCTTATTCTTTCGCTGTTCTCAAGCGCAATTCTTATATCCTTTGCATAATCAGAATTTTTATATTTTTCAGCCTGATAAATATATTGAGGAAAAACTCCTACTTCGGGCAAAATCGATTCAAGCTCAACTTCGTTTGCTCTGGCATAACTTTTTTCCTTGCCCCGCGGATCCGGAACGCTTGTTATTGGAAAGCGTAAATATTTTTCAAGCATTTCCCTGTTTGGCATATTTGCAGGGACTTTTCTAAAAACATCATAGTTATCCCAGGAGTATATAAATTTTACTTTTTCTCCCTTGTCCTTTAGAGCCCGCACCACAAGTTCAACAGAGATTATCTCCCTAAAATTGCCGATATGAACGGTTCCCGAGGGAGTTATGCCGGACGCACAGACAAAACACTCTTTATCTTCGCCAAGAAACCTTTTTCTTTCCCGTATGATTTTGTCGGCATTTATGTCTGCCCAGTGTGTAGAAACAACATTATTTTCCATATTCTAAAAGTATATATCTACTTTGCCAAATTATTCAATGATTATTAATGTGATTAAAATATGAATATAAGTCGATAATATACTGATGAAAAAATTACCTATCTTTTTGCTTTTTTTGTTTATTGCAAGTTCTTTTGTGTTTGCGAGGGGGCAAGATCAGGCGCAAGTTGGAGCACCGCGCCCTGCTGTTGGTTCCGGGCAGACCGGCTATGCTTCGTGGTATGGCGGCAAATTTCACGGAAGACAGACTGCAAATGGCGAAATTTTCGATACATATAAATTTACTGCTGCTCACAAAACTCTTCCTTTTGATAGTATTGTAAGAGTCAAAAACCTTGAAAACAACAAAACAACTGTTGTAAGAATAAACGACCGCGGACCATTTATTGAAGGCAGAATAATAGACCTTTCCTATGCTGCTGCAAGAGATATTGATATGGTCGAAAAAGGAATTGTAAAAGTTGCCATAGAGATTATCGAAGGAGACGCAAGCCGTGCAGTAAATTATGTTTACAGGATTCAGATTGGGGCATACAGAGATATAAAAAATGCACAAAATATGGTTTCCCGTTTAAGCGCGAATGGATTTAATCCTTCTATAGAACAAGCAGAAAACGGTATCTTCAGAGTTGTCCTGGCTAATATTGAAAGAGATGATATTGAAGAATGCCGGGCAATGCTAAGGCGAGCCGGGTTTACAAACTATCTTGTAAAACGAGAAATTCGATTCTAAATTCTTTCATAATTATTATTTACCGACGAAGCGAGAACCGCGGACAAGCTGCCTGGTGGTCGCTTTGCGCGTGCTTGCACGTAATACCTTTTATTTGAAATGCTATTTGTTGAATATTTTTAAATTCCGCAGTATAAATTTTGTTATGAATATAAAATATCACTTATCAAACATTGCGACCGACCTTGAGGTTATGTAATGATTGGCAAAGATATGACAAAAGACGATAAGGTCATAGTTGTTGCTATATTAATAAGCATTCCGGTTATTATACTTATACTAGTAATATTTAGTTGGGTAAATGAAAGATGGGAAGAAAGACGAGAAGCTATAAACGAAGTGTTTAGAGAAAGAGATAGAATGATTCAAGCAGCTCTGCCATATCTCTTGTTAATAGATGAAGTAAAGATACAGGTGCCTCGGTGGCATGGAGAAATACAAAAGGTGGATGAAGAAGATGTTCCTATGGTAAAGGAGCTTTTAGGAAAATTATTTAATTCCAGACTTGGTACAGGAGGCTCAAACTGGGAGCCTGGAATTGAATGGATAAGATTAAGATTATTCGTAACAAGGACTAATGACTTACCTCCTTATGAGGCAATAATTAATGTAACTTTTGATGTAGGAGAAAGAGGAAGGAGGTGTCCTACTTTAATTATTTACTCAGAAGAAATGTTTTTTTTAAGAGTTGTATCAATACATGCGGAAGAAATAAGGGAAATAGTGGAATACTTGGTAGCAAAATACGGGAGTTAGATACCGTGAACAAGACCAAGCTTCTTTTAGCGTAGGAGTATTCTTGGGGCGTTGCGGGGGCACCCCCGCAGAGGGGGCAGCGGAAAAGCCTTTGGCTTTGAAGCGAGGGGGAGACTTCCCCCCCCCACACACACAAATAGAAGATGTAAAGTCTTTTGTTCGCCTTCCTGCCTGCTGCAAGGTAACCCCTTGTTTTTACAAAAGCTAAAATGCTCTGCCATACTGTTTCCATATTTTAAACGCGATGCTCATGGGTTTTATCATCGGAATAGTGTAAGTTGGAAAATCTTTGTCCGAAAGATATCTTCGCGTATTAAAAACATAATCGGAAAATCCTCTTGGAGAAACAAGCATGGGTTTTTTCATGGATTTTTTTAAATCAACAAGCCTGTCCGGAAGATATTCTGAAAGATACGGTACTTGCAGGTATATTGCTGTAATTATTCCATCAACATTTGGATCTTTATCAATAATTTTTATTGCTTCAATAAGTCTGTCGTCGTTGCAATCTCCAAGGATATCAACAGGATTTGCGCCGAATATTTTATTTGCTTTTACTAAATCCCGCAGCGCCTGCTTTGTCTCTTTGCTGAAAACAGCAAGATTCATGCCGTAAGTAGTTACCTGGTCTGCAAGCAGAATGCCTGCGCCGCCGCCGACGCTTACTATTGCAACCCTGTTTTCCGAAGCCATTGGGTTTGTTGTAAGAAGAGATAGTATGTTGACCAGGATTTTTGGGTCTTCTGTCATTGCTTCGATAAGATAGAAGCCGGCCTGGCGGCAGCAAGCCCTAAAAGCATCTGCGTTTCCGGCAAGCGTTGCGGTATGCGACATTGTGGCTTCCGCGCCGCCGCCTGTGCCGCCTTTTATGATGAGTACCGGCTTTTTCTTTGTAACTCTTTTGCCTATTTCAAGGAACTGTCTGCCGTTTTTTATTCCTTCCAGATAAATTCCAATAACAGAAATATCCGGGTCTTCTCCCATATTATCAAGAACTTCTGCGATATCCACTCCGCTTGCATTGCCTATGGAAACAAGTTTGCCAAGGTTCATGTTGTCTATTTTTAGTATTTCGATAATTTCTATGCCCAAACCGCCGCTTTGGGAGATTATTCCTATACCATTCGGTTTATCTATAGTGCTTGTCCTGTGTTCCGGTATAAAAAAACTGTTTAAGCCCGCAAAGTTGTTTATTACGCCAAGGCAATTTGGTCCAACATATGCAACTCCATATTCTTTGCTTAGCGCAATAAGTTTGTCCTCAAGGTCTTTCCTGCCTACTTCTGCAAAGCCATCGCAAATTACAATAGCTCCTTTGCCGCCGATCTTGCAGAATTCTTCGAACTCTTGTACAGTAGGCTCTGCGGGTATTAAAAAAATTCCAACATCCGGCGGCTCCGGAAGATCTTTTACGCTTTTATAGCACTTTACTCCCTGTATAGAATCTAAACTAGGGTTTACAGGATATAGTTTTTTTATTCTTAAGCAGTTCTTAAAAACAATACCGCCAATTTTTCCCGGGCGTGATGCGCCTATTATTGCAACAGATTCCGGATTAAGTATTTTGTTCAAGCTATTTTTTCTTTGTTCTGATATTTCAGGCGAAGTTTCTATAAAAACAGGGCTTCCTGTTATTACCCGTGCATCAACAAGCGCGAAGCCATCTTTGTAAAGAACTATTGGGTTTAAGTCTATTTCAAGAACATCTTTATTTTCTTCCATTAAGCGGGATATGTTTACTGCTATTGATATAACGGCTTTTTTATCAAGAGGTTCGCCTCTGTATCCGTCAATTATTTTTCCTGCTTTTGTGAGAGACAGCATTTCTTCCACATCTTCTTCTGTAAGACGTCCTATGGCAGGGGCGCTGTCCTGCAGTAACTCAACATATTTTCCTCCGCTACCCGCAATTATAAGAGGACCGAAGATAGGGTCCTGGTGCGCTCCCACGAGAATCTCAAAGCCGGGCTTTGCCATTTTCTGCAGTAAATACTCCTTCTGTCTTTCGAAGCCTGCTTTTTTAATATTTTCATCTATTTTTTTAACTGCATTTTCAAGCTCTTTTCTGTTTGCTATATTAAGGATTACTGCTCCAATATCTGACTTGTGGACTATATTTTCCGAATTTGTTTTAAGAGCCACAGGATATCCAAGCTTTTCTGCTGCGTGTGAAAGATCGTCTATATTATTAGGACAAATTTCACCTGAAATTTTTATATCATATTTTTCAAGAAGTTTTTTTGCATCGGAAAAACATATTTGCTTTCTGTCTGACATGAAACACCCCCATGCAAGATATTATACAATTAAATTACCGATAAACACAATTGACCTTTTTGTAAAATGCGGTAAAAATATCATAGATGAGTGTGAATGTAAAAAAACTTCTTGTTGTTTTGGTCTTTGTTTTGATTTTTTTTATTGTTATAGTGCCTTCTATATATTTTATCATATCGTATGCTGGAAGAATTTCTCCGGACTCTGTTTTACCGGATTCTTTTATTGCGTATATGCATATCCCAAACCCAATGCGTACAGCAAAAAACTTGCTTGCACACCATCCCATGCAGATGTGGGTGTCGCGATTTGGCGAAAATGATGGTTATGAGGTAAAAGCAAATGGTATTCAGACTTGCGATTGCTGCTCGCCGGCATTTATGCGCCTGGAAGTTCCTAAAAAAAGATGGATGCGTTTTATAGGCAGAGGTTCCCTGGATGGAGTGTTGCTTTCCGACGGTAAATTTCTTGCTGCATGGGATAGCGGAATTCTAGCATCTGCTTTTATTCGCTTTTTTCCTAGAATAGCGGCAAGACAGCTTGCAATTCCAAATTTACGCTATGTTCGCGCAGGAAAATGGTTCGAATACAGAGGCTTTGATAATATTGTGCTTTATATGCGCTCTTATAAAAACCTGCTGCTTGTTTCAAATGATTTATCTGTTCTTGGCAAAGCAGCGAGCAACGCAAAGTTTGCTGAGCCAGGGAGAGAGCGGACTTTCTATGCGCCGGCAGGCAAGATTTGTTGCAGCGGCCGCGCTGCGGATGCGTGGTTTGTTGTTGCATCTGAGCCTCTTGCTGAAGGGTTTACTGGTTCCGGACCAATAGCAGATGCTTTTTTAGAGCATCTTAATTTTGGGGAATTCGCAAAGCTGACATTGTCGATTTTGCCGGAAAGGCTTGATGTTTCTCTTGTGTCGTCAATTGCTTCAAATAACGCAAGTATTGATCGGCTAATATCAAGAGATTCAAAATTAACAACCCTAATGCAGCATCTGCCGGCGAACACGCAATTTAGCAGCGTATTTTCGATTGGCTCTATCGAAGAGCTTCTTAATGCTTCTCTGGCTGTTTACATGCCGAAAACACCAATAAATTTAAGAAGAGTAGATTCCACTGCCCGCTTGTTTTTTGGAACAAGCCTTAATGAAAGCCTTTACTCGTGGTCAGGAACAGAGATTGCAGTATTGGTTCTTGAAGATAACCACGTACCTGTTTTTGTTTTGCAAATTGCAGATGAGCAGCAGCGCAGAGAAATTTTTGAAAAAGTTTTTGCAGCATCTGCTGCTGCAGGGGTTGTCCAGGGTCTTGGCGGCACCCGTATCTCCCGAATTAGCTTGCCTGGTTTTCTTAATGTGGTTCTGGGTGTTTGGAATATAAGATTTTCTACTCCTCACTATATCGTACAGAATGATTTTTTGTTTTTGTCTGAGTCTCCGGAAGCTCTTCTTTCTGTAAACAATTCAATATATGAAAACAAGCTGTTATCGAACAGCGCTTTATGGAAATCTTTTGCACCCCTGGATTTTGATGAATCGTCGCTGACGCTATTTTACTCACTTGACGGCGCTGTGCCTTTTTTTATAAGAGGTAACGATAGCTTTGAGGCTGTGCTTGGGTTATACAGACAGGCTTTGATTTGGATTAATATCAGCAACAATATTCTTGCTGCAAATTTATCTGTTGTTTCGGATGAGCCTTGGTGAGTAAAATTATCCTAATCTCGAAAGCCATCTTAAAACAAGCTGGTCGAAAATTTATTTTTGCTCAATTTGAAGCATATGCTCGGCTTCGTTGAGTATTACAAAATCAGAAATGGGTACTTTGTTGTCAAATCTTTTTAGAAACTCCAGCCTTCGTTTATAAAACTATACGTTCCCGCTCTGCGTTCATTTTGGTTGTAGAAAGTGACAAAATCACAAAAAACATCAAGAATGTAGTGTGGATCCATTGGCGCAGTATATATCTTAACATTAGAGCCAATGGTTATGCTGCTTAAGGGGTTAAAAGAAAATGCGTCAACACCAATAGAAGTAACACTATCTGGTATAGTTATGCTGGTCAGTTGGTTACGCGAAAATGCACTCCCCCCAATTGTAATAACACTGTCTGGTATAGTTATGTTAGTCAGTTGGTTATCTCTAAATACACTTCCCTCGATTCTAGTAATACTGCTCGGAATGATTACGCTTGTGAGCTGATTCATTGCAAACGCCGCATTGCCAATATTAATAACGCTATTTGGAATACTTACATAGGTGATCTGGTTATCTATAAACGCACTAGTATCAATCGCAGTAACACTACTTGGGATGGTTACAGTCCTAAGTAGATTTCCGGAAAATGTTTGCCATTCAATTGCGGTAACACCATCTGGGATTGTTATACTGGTTAGTTGATTTCCCTGAAATGCCCTATAACCTATTCTAGAAACACCGTCTGGTATGATTATGCTTGTCAGTTGGTTTCCTAAGAATGCATGAGGACCAATTTCAATAACACCATCTGGAATTGTTATATTGCGTAGATGACTATTCACAAATGCGCTATCACCTATTGAAATAACGCTGTTTGGAATTGTTGTGGTTCCCGATGTCCCAAAATAATAAATCAAGTGATGACCATCTTTGCACAAAAGAAATAAACCATCGTTTTTAAATGCAGGATTATTAGGTTCAACAACTAGACTGGTTATTTGATTATTGGAAAATGGCCTTAACCCAATTTCCACAACACTGCTTGGAATTGTTAAATAAGTCAGTTGGTTATAGCGAAAAGAATGACCGCCTATTGCAGTAACGCTGCTTGGTATAGTTATACTTTTCAGTCGATTATTGTGAAATGCTGAATAACCAATGGTAGTAACGCTTTCTGGGATTTCAACACTAGTCAAATGATTTCTGGTAAATGCATTATTCCCAATAGCAGTAATATTATCTGGGATAGTTACACTAGTAAGCCGATTTCCCTCGAATACACCATGACCTATTGCAGTAAGGTTTTTTGGGATTACTATACTGGTAAGTCTATTATTAAAAAACGCTCTAAACCCTATAGTGGTTACACTATCTGGAATGGTTATGGTTGCAATCCGGTTGCCAAAAAAGGCCAGATCACTAATTATTGTAACAGTATCAGGGATAGTTATACTAGTGATTTGTTTATTCATAAATGCACGATCACCAATTTTCGTAACATATAGATTATTTATTTTTGAAGGGATATTTACAACAGCACTACTTCCAATATATCGAATAATTTTAATTCCATTGCCGCTTTCTAAAACTTCTATTTCAAAATTGGAAACATCTGTATACTGTGTTTCAAAAATATCTTCAATAAATATAAAATTCTCAGAAATTTCTTGTATAGAAGAATTTCCGACGTTATGTTGCTGTGTGCAAGAAATCATAATTACAAATGCAAATAAGAAAGATATTATCATTTTCACTTTAACCCTCTCAATAAAATGTTTCTTTTTCTTAACATGTATATTGTATAGGAAAAGTATAGTAAGTCAACAGAGTATTATTGCAAAAAATACTTTTGGCGCATTGCAGATATCGTTTGTTAA
>WQTU01000138.1 GCA_009786125.1 Spirochaetota bacterium | reverse complement strand
ATTATCCTGCCGGCCATAGCGCCTAATGCAATTCTGCCATCCCAGATTATGGTTTCCGGAACCCCGCCTGTTCCTTCCTGCCTGAATACCGGCTCGTTTCTTTCGTTAAGAATTGTAAATAAATATCTTTCTACTCCATGACCCCTTTCGGTTCTTGGGAAAAATGTAATTATATCTTGCACTCCATCGTTATTAGGAGAAAATGCATCATAGTTTCTGGTAAGAGCTATTGGCGTATCTCTTGTGTCAATTGTAAAACCAAGCCGCGGCGAGCTTCCCCTGTTTCCGGCAGCATCTGTAGCAGAAAGCACAAAGTAATAGTCCCCATCCGGGAGAATTCTGCCGTCCGCACCTGTGCCGTTCCATGAAAAAGTTGCAGGTACACCTTGTCTCCACTGAAACACCCGAAGAGGATTGTTGTTTTTGTCATAAATTGTTCCTTCCCACAAATCTTCCTGAGATGCTCTAATTTGCAGTACAAGAAAATCCCTGTTTCCGCTTTGCGGAGAAAAAACTGTATGCTGTGCAGTAACTGTTGCAGAAGGCGGAACCGTATCTACAATAAAAGCTGGAGAAAAAGCCTCTGGTCTGTTTCCATGTATATATATTATCCTAAGCCTTGCTCTGTATCTTCCGTCTGCAAGAAAATTCCCTCCAAAGCCAACAGCTCTTCCGTCAAAAACATATTGCTCAGGTATAACAGATTGACCGCTTATTGTCGCACTTACCCTGTTGTCTCTTTCGGAGATAATATCAAGTACCCAGCTTTCTATACCTTCTTTAACAGGCACATCCATAAAAAATGTCAGCGTACTTCTGGCTTCGGCGTTACCTGGCGAAAATGCAGAATCCGAAATCCTAAGCTCAACAGGAGTCTCAACAGTGCTTATAACAATATTTCTGATATACCCCGTTGTCCTGTTTCTTGCAAAATCCTCGCCTGTAATTCTATATGAATAAACACCGTCCGGAAGAAGCAAGCCATCATCTCCTCTGCCGTCCCAAACTATATCAACAGGAGCCTGTCCGCTAAAATCAAAAGTTCTAACAACATTGCCGTCTTTATCATAAATTTCAGCTAACCAGAATTTCTCAACAGAACCGCTTTGCCTTATTGTAAAAAAATCTTTGTAACCATCACCATCAGGCGAGAAAATCATATCTGCAAGAGTTGCAGGCTGCTCAAGAATTAATAGCGGCGGCACAGTATCAACTATTACAGTATACCTTGCAGAAGTCGAAACATTTCCGCTGTCGTCCCATGCAGTAACCGAAAAAAAGTATGTGCCGTCAGGAACAGGAAGACGGTTATTGCAAAGCCCATCCCATGAAAAAGTCTCAGGAACATAAATGCCCGATCTTACATAAAGAATCCTGTCCAAAATATTTCTAAAATTAATATTTTCCGGTCTGTTTTCTTTGTTCTCATAAGTCCTTACAATGTTTCCGGCTTCATCCATTATGTCAAAAGTGTATCCCATTACAAAACGCCTGTCCTCGATTCTGATGGGAAACAGAAGTTCATGATTTGCTCCGAAATTTCCGGGAGATATATGCTGAATCTCAGGATAAGTAATAGTTATGACAGGTCCTTCGTTATCTTCAAGACCAAACAAAATTCTTGCGCCTATACCGTATCCCCGTATGTTTCTGGCAATTTGCGTAACAGCAGCATCTGCTATTATATCTGTTTTTTCCAAATCCCTTTCTCTTAGCGTTTCTATATTTAAGTTTCCAAGGTCTCTCCTAAAACCATACGAGACCCCTATTGTGGGAGAAAAACTCGATACCCTGGCTCCGGTATCTGACAGAATATTATAGTTAGCTCTTGCCGCAAAATTTAATCTAAGAGAATTTGCAAACGTAATATATGTGCCAAAATCAACAACAACATTTTGAAAAGAAGGAAAGAAGATATCTGCTGTAAGATCCCCTGCAACTCTGGAAGTCTCAAAAATATTTATACCCGCGCCAACGCCCGGCGAAAACAAAGCAGGCAGCGCCCCCGAATTTCCATCAGGAGAAAAACCCTTCCCCAAATTTTTTAACACAGCGCCCCACCTGAAATTTTTGTGGTTCAAAAACTCATGCGGAAAATAAATAAAGCCAAGATCTGCAGAGAGCATCCAGTCCGAACCCCCGGTGTTCCCATATCCAAAGTTAAGCCCGATGCCAATCGATAAATTTTCATAAATATCCTTTGCGCCGGAAACATTGATGCCAGCCAAAAAAGCTTCATTATAAAAATTAAAATTGCTGTTAAGAAGAAACAAAGATGCGCTTAAAACCCCTGCTTTTCCCGGATACGCAAATCCCAAAGCTGCAATATTCCCCCAGCCGCTATGTTCGCCGGAACCGCTTACAAACGTGTTTGCTGCTTCCAGCACAGGTCTTTGCAGAAACCCCGCAGCAGCAGGGTTATTCATGGCGGCTAACGGAGAATCAAGGTTTACAAAGGAAGCTCCCGAAGAAGCCAAAGAAGGCGAAAGAAGATCATAAAAAAGATCCCCTGCTTTAAATGAGTCGCCTGCCGCAGCAAATGACGAAAATAGTGCAAATAAAACAAAAGCAACAGTAATTCTTTTCATATAGCTTTATTATCCAATGCTTGAATTTCTTCTATTGTGAGAAAATTAAATAACTCTTTTTCAAGACGATATTTTAAAGTATATATTTCTTTTTCCAGTTCTTTTTCATGTTTTCTTAAAAGAGCATAAAGTAAAACCATCTCTTGTTTATTAAGTTTCAATATTTATACCTCTATTTCAAGACCTTCACGCGCTAATATAACTTCCGGAGTAAAACTGTAAAGATTATTGGCATACCAGCGCGCCTTTTCCAGAATACCATAAAGTTTTTTATCTTCATATAGCGGTTCATGATGAAAAAGGACAGTTTTTTTTACCATCCACTCAGAGGCAAACTCCACCGCAAGACTAAAAGAGGTATGTCCCCAGTCGTATTTTTCAAGAGCCTCATCAAGAGTATATTGAGTATCAATCACAAGAAGATCGATATTTTCATAAAATTTGATTGACTTTTCGTTTTTATGAAAATCTGTCTCTCTTAATTCCGTATCTGTCGAAAAAACCATAGTTTTATTATTTTCTGTAACCCTGTACGCATAACAGCCGCCGGGATGATTAACAGCCATACTGGTAACTCTCGCCTTGCCAATCAAAACTCCTTGGGGCGGTATAGTTACAAAATTAATTTTAGCCTTAAATTCATTCAATGTAATTGGAAAATATGGAGGTTTCATCTGATTTGATAAAATCTCCATGAAATTTTCAACAGGGCTATAAAAAGTAATTGAACACTTTGGACTATAAACCTGCGGTGAAAAAAAGGGCAAACCCTGTATATGATCCCAATGAAAATGCGAAAAAAAGATATGATAATGCTTTAAATGCTTATTTTGCTTTAAAAGTGAGATTCCAAACTCTCTTAAGCCTGTTCCTGCATCAAAAAGAATCGGCGTTTCATCTTCCAGCATTACCTCTACGCAGGTTGTATTGCCTCCAACTGTTGTAGAAATGTGTTCCGGGAGCTTTGAAATAAAGATTTCACGCGCTTCGGGCGAAATAAGGTCTTCAGGCTTGATTCGTTGAACAATTGCAGAGATTTTTCGCTGAAGCTGTATATTTGTAAGAGGAACAGGAACAGAGCCTCTAACTCCCCAGAACTTTACCTTCATAAACTTATTAGTTTTTCTCCATGAAGCTTTGCATTACCAGTATATCGGAATATTGCTTATTAAACTATACTCCACCTATTATATCCAAGGAGTATGGGGCGATTATAGAGAGTTTACTGGTATGAAGTTATTTGTCAATATTAATATTTTTAGACTGATAGTGTTACAAGCGCCTACTCTGGCTCCAAAAGCGGGTCGAGCCGTCTCAGCGCCAGTTTTTCTTCGATTTCTTCTGCCGCATAGAGTTTTCCCTGGTTTACTCCGGGGCAGTTGTAACCAAGCGCTTCCCAATTTTCCGGAGAACCTAAAGCAGAACTCCAAAAGGGGTAAACTTTGCACTGCAGTGGTCTATGTTCGTATATTGTGCATCCGCCATTATCCCAAAAAATGCAATCGCTGTTTTTTTTCTCTATAAGACTGATGCGTCTGGCGACGCCAAGGTTTACGATTTTACAATATTTTTTGAGAAAATCGTCTTTGCTTATTTCTAAAAAGGAAGATAAGGCAAGAAGATCGTTTTTTGATAAAAACACATAACCCGGATCGTGCCTGCAGCATTTTGAGCATCTTGTACACTGAAAGCAAAGGCCCTTGTTGTAAAATGGGGTATTCATAAGTTCTATAATCAAAACAGAAAGCTGGTTGAAAATCAAGGCAGGAAATTATCATTATTTGCCCGCAACTCTTTACTTATTCGATGGATGCGCAAGCCAATTCTCGCTTTGGCAGCTGACAATCTCTTAGCTTTTTGAATTATTTTTTTGTAACTGAAAATGATATTAGGCATTTTGAAGTTTAATACCAAGTGTCTGAGCTCATAAACAAGTAGAACACCAAGGCAATTTCGGAGAAAGTAGGAATAAGTGTCTGAGCTCATAAACAAGTAGAACACCAAGGCAATTTCGGAGAAAGTAGGAATATATGAGCAGCCATGATGCAAAAAAAATACTTTTGGCAGATGATGATGACCTTAATCTATTATTTGCCAAAAATATCTTAAAAAACAAATACGAAGTTATTACTGCCAAGTCAGGACAAGAAGCATTGGATTATTTGCTGAAAGGGTTCGTTCCTCATATAATATTGCTGGATGTAATAATGCCGGACATGGATGGGTGGGAAACATATCGTAAAATAAGAGGCATTAGTTTGCTGCAAGATGTTCCTATAGCATTTTTGACACACTTACAGGAAAAAGAAGATATGAAGAAGGCTTATAAAATGGGCGCTGCTGATTACATAATGAAGCCCTATGAAAAAAATGATTTGCTAGAAAGAATAGAAAATACTATTAACAAGCACTATAAAAAATAGGTTTTAGCTCTCATCAGCAAAAAACCCTAAATACGCCGCAATTCAGCCGCAAAAACCATCAAATCCACTATAACCAAACTACTGCTTTTGTTACCTAAGCAAAAAAAACCCGACCACTTATTAGCAGTCAGGCTAAGTTGGGGAGTAGTGGATTTGAACCACTGAAGGCGAAGCCAACAGATTTACAGTCTGCCCCCTTTGGCCACTCGGGAAACTCCCCTAATCAAAAATCAGTTAAACAGAAACAGAAATCAAAGTCAACAACTTAATCTGCTGCCAACTTTTAGCCGCCTGTCAGATTCGAACTGACGACCCCGAGATTACAAGTCACGTGCTCTGGCCAGCTGAGCTAAGGCGGCAAAACAGGATTTTTAAAAATATCTAAATTAGATATTTTTAATCCGCTCGATATTATTATTAAAACATCGGGGGAAAGTCAATATATTTTTGCAAATTAATATTACTCAGCGTAAGAACATCAGTCTGATTCTTAAAAACAGCCAGTGTACATTCAAACTGGGCAGATAAATTGTCATCTGCTATTATTATTGACCAATTATCCGAATGAAATCGAACTTTGCCGGAGCCTAAGGTTAAAATAGGTTCAATTGTAAAAACCATGCCCGGAATAATAGGCAAACCTGTGCCTTTTTTGCCAACATGAAGAACTACAGGCTCTTCGTGTATTTTGCGTCCGATGCCATGACCCGCAAGGTCTTCGACAACATTGCACCCATAGCGTAGTGCGGTTTTTTTTACCGATGCTCCAATATCCCCAAGTTTTTTACCTGCAGAAGATTCTGCGATGCCGGCAAGCATTGCTTTCCAGGCAGCTTTTACAAGTCTTTTTTTCTCCGGAGTCGCTTCGCCGGCAATATAAGTCCATGCGCCGTCCCCATACCAGCCATCAACTCCTACGGTTGTATCAATGGTGATAAGATCTCCGTCCCTTATGACATAATCGCAGCCAATTCCGTGTGCAGCAACATTATTTACAGATATACACACATTGGCAGGAAAGCCCATATATCCTTTTAAACCCGAAGCGCCTTTTCGTTTAAAAATAAAGTCTCCTGCAAATTTGTCGATATCAATAGTTTTTACGCCCGGTTTAATAACTGCACCCAGCGCAATAAGCAGTTCTTCTACTATTTTACATGCTTTTTTTATGTGTAATACGTCGAGACTTGTTTTTAGAACAATATTTTTGCTTGAGTGTTTTACGAGGACATTCATATATAATAGTTCTATTATCGATACTAGTGTTCTATAAGTTGAAATATATACTGCCTCGCGGGGTAATTTTTACACCCAGACGAGGATAAAGCGTGACATAAAAAAAATAAATGCGCTAAAAAGAAAAAGCGAAGTAAAAAGAATATATCTGCGAATCCTTTTATCTTTTTTCATCTCTTTTCCTATGTCTGTTACCATCAGTATGCTGCCGTAAAAAACAGAGCAAACAAGAAGAAGCGCAGAAATTGCATTTGCAATTCTAAGAAGCATTACTTGATTAGCATCAAGAAACAATTGAAAGTTGCCCGTGATGTAAAGCAGAAAAGTAAAAAAAAGTAAAAAAAAGAGAAAGAGTATAAATTTTTCGGCTCGGACAAAAAAGCGCTTAGTTATTTCTATCATTTAGTAAACTGTAACAGTAATTTGCTAATTTTAACAGGCTTCTTTATCACTTTTATTGTTTTTAAGAGCTTGGCTTTCTAACTAGCCTCTGTTATTATAAATAATCGGAGTAATTTCATGAAAAAATTTATTTTCTATCTAATATTTACTGCTTCAATAGTAGGAATTGTTTTTTATTTTGGATGGATAAGAGTGCCGGAAAACAGTTATGCTGTATTTTTCTCTACTCTTACGGGCTATGATGAAAATGTTCTTGAAACAGGGCAGTTTCATTTTAGATGGCAAAGGCTTATTCCCCGAAATTCGCAAACTTATATCATAAGCAATGCTTCGAGAAGCAGGAATATTACAGCAAGAGGAACTCTTCCTTCAGGAAATATATATTCTCAAATTTTACAGGAAAATCCTGATTTTTCCTATTCTGTTTCAGTTACAGCAACATATTCCATAAGCAGGAATTTTTTGAATAATTTAGCCCGAAGTAGAAATATCGCAGCATTTTATGAAGCCGGTGTTGATAATTTTTTTGCAGAAACAGACAGGCAGATACAAAGCGCATTAAAAAGTTATATCGAAACCAGATTTGTTATATTAACAACTGCGGAAGTTGAACAGGATATGTTCTCGCCGGAAATGCTAAAAGCAGCAATAACTTCGAGTGTTCGCAATATTGAAATGAGTGGGCTGATTGTTACCGCCAGACAGCTTCCTGATATAAATCTTTACAGGCTGGCTGCCAGGCTCTACAGGGAAATTGCAGAAGGCAGAAGGAGTTTTTTGCTGGAGCTGGAACTTAGGGCAGCAGCCCAGGAAGCAGAATTTACTCAAAGGCTTAATGCACTTAGAAGATATGCAGAACTGCTTACCGATCACCCTATTCTACTTGAGTATTTTAGAATTAACCCGCATGGGGACATTTTTAACCGCGATTAAAATGCAAAACATACCGATGGTCGGAAAAACGCCTGCAAATGCCCCAAAAACCGACCAGCGGCTTGTTTTTAGCGCCGAATTTAGCCTTTTTCTTCGGTTTTCATAATCTGCGTAAGAAGGGTTTTAAAATACCTTATATTCTCAACTGCTTCTACAAGAAATTCCCTAAAGCTTCTTGTTTTGCCATCTATATTATAGCTAACAGCAAGGCTATTTTTTATTTCAAACAAGGAAGAATTAAGTAATTCGGAGAAAGTTCGCATTATATTTTCAAAAGCTTCGAGAGAGCGATTTATTATATCTTTGGATGTTTTATTTTTTTGTAGAAGAAAGCCTTTATACATTTTAAGATAAGCTACGTCACTTAGAAGCCCATGCCGCAGCCTGAGAAAAAGCTTGCCGTCTTCTGCATCAGGACTTAGGGCTTTGTCAAAATCCTGTATTTTTACAAAAGCATCATCTATAGTGGAAACTTGCATCATTACATTTGTTGATGTTATTTTATCCTGGGCTAAAATAGTTTTTGTCGAAAAGTCTAAAATTTGCCTTATTCTGTCGTTATAATAATAGACAAGGTAGTTGTAAAGCAGTTCCATGCTTCTGATATTTGCAAAATAAGCTACTCCAATTTTTTCATGATCAAAACCAATATAGGTTCTAAAATGAAGAAATTTCATAAATGTCTTGCCTCTAAAAAGCCTGTCGATGTTTCTTTCAATCATAGAATTTCTTGCTCTTGCATATTTTTCATTTATCTGTTCGAGAATTTGAATTTTAAGGCTGGCAAAATAGAGTTCTTTTAGTCGAAGTTTGGGTACGTAAAAAGCAAGTTTGTAATAATAGTCATTTCTGTAATATTTTATAAGTTCAACCAAAGCTATTTTTTTGTCAATTCTTTTGCTCTCATCATAAATTTCATCCAGTTTATCGCAAAACCATTTACGTTTATTTTCGGCACTTTCATTATCATCTGATTTACTGCCGGAGTTGTCAAAGCTATTTTTGATTATATCTTCATCAAGATATTCATAGTCAAGTTCCCGGTTGTCCGGAGTGTCCTGAGCGCCTATCTCACGGCTGTTTTTCGGCTCTATATTTTCTTCTTTGATGTTTCTGCAAAAATGTTCTCCCAATAACGGATCAATTTTAATAGGCCGGCTAACCTTTAATACCATATAAATTGCATAATAGAGTCTTTCAATGTCAACTATGCAGCTAAAAGAAGGCGAGCTTTTAAGAGAAAAAGAGCTATTTCCGGAACTGCCCTTGAGGCTGCTTGCTGCGGAATATGGATTAAAACCAAAAAGTTTAAAAAAGTCATAATATGGGAAAACTATTACAGGGCGAAAATAATAAAGTGGGAGAATTTCTTCTTCTATTTCGTGAAAAACCGAATCTGAGACTTTTTTTGCGTAACTGTTGAATCTTAATATAACCTCGTCTTTTATTGCTGTTTTTGTCTCTTTTTCAAAAACAATACTTTCTGCATCTTCATCGCTTAAGAGGTCGTCAATTGTTCTAACAACTCCTGGAAGCCTTGATTCAACAAGCTGAGTCAAAATTTTCTGAAAAGTATCGCCCTGTCTCCAGAATTCTTCGAAGAGATGCACCAGAGAAGACGTTTTTAAAGCCATAGGATATACGATTTCTGCAAATAATCTTGAAATAGTACGTGCATCAAAATTGGTAATTCCCGGAGATTTTTTTGAAATACTTTTTCTAAGCGCTGCAAATTTTAAATCATTATAGGTTGCTTCTTCTGTTTTGCCGGAAAAAAACTTTTTGATTTTCAAAATAAGTCTTTCAAAAAAACCCAGTTTTGCAATTTCCTCTTTTATATATTTATCTTTTTCTTCTTTTGGCAGGTCTACATGGTATATTGCTTCTTCAAATCTTGGATCATTGAGATTCATGTTCCGGTTTATTTTTTTTAAAAGATCGCGCCTTTCTTTTTCAGAAATAGAGACAGCCATTTCATCAAAAACAGTTCTTTTCATCTGTATTCCTGTTTGCAAACATTTTTAACAAGCAAAAGCCTTCCTTTTGTCATTTCAATCTCGATTTTATCTCCAAGCGCTATATTGCTGATTCCTGCATCGCCAATCTTCCAAATAAGCGAATCAAGTTCCCACTTGAGCCCGGCGCTTTTCATCCTGCACTCTTCTGATAATGGAAAAAAAGAAATTGTTTCACCTTTAATGCTGCTGAGTGAAAACTTTCCTTCAACATTCCATGCTATTTCTTCTTTTAAGACCCATATATCAGGCCGCTGCGCTCTAAAAAAAAGGCAAAATATGCCTAAAAAATGGTCTGTTCTGGCACCCGCGCCGCCTATAATTATAGTTTTTTTGCACCCTTTTTCGGCAAGAAACAACAGAGCAAGCTCTGTATCTGTAAAATCTTTATCCTCTTTATAGCGAAATATGCTTTCTTTTGGATATTTTTTTAATATATCGTCAACATTCCCGATAGAATCCATATCGCCAAGTATAAAATCCGGCTTAATATTGAATTTTTCTGCTAAATGCAGACCAGAATCTGCTGCTACTGTAATAGAAGCATCTTTAATAATTTCGAGAATCTCTCTTTCGGGGAAAGGGCCTTCGCCGCCTGTGAAGATCAGTCCTGTCATTAAAAAAAAGTTTAATATATTTTTATTCTTTTTTCTAAAGCTTTTTTAAAGGAACCCGAAAAATTAATTAGACGAGCAGACAAGGATGTCTGCCCCTAAATATCAAGGAGGATATATGATAATTAACCACAATCTTAGCGCAATGTTTGCACATCGAGCACAAAAGTTTAACAACTGGGAAATAGGAAAAGACATGGAAAGGTTATCGTCTGGTCTGAGAATTAACAGAGCCGGCGATGATGCATCAGGACTTGCAGTATCTGAAAAAATGAGAGCTCAAATCAGAGGTCTTAACAGAGCTGAAATGAACGCATTGGATGGTATTTCTTTTATTCAAACAGCAGAAGGCTACCTTCAGGAAACGCAATCAATTCTTATAAGAATCAGAGAACTTGCTATCCAGGCATCAAATGGTATCTACACATCAGAAGACAGAATGATGATCCAGGTTGAAGTTTCTCAGCTTGTTGCTGAAATAAACAGAATAGCTTCTCATGCTCAGTTTAATGGTCTTAATATGCTTACCGGAAGATTTGCACGCGAAACAGGCGAGAATGTTGTAACAGCAAGTATGTGGCTCCATATTGGCGCTAACATGGACCAGAGAGAAAGACTTTTCATAGGAACTATGACAGCTCAGGCACTTGGCATACAGAGTCCTTTTGGAAATCCAGCCCATGCAACATTTATTTCTTTGACTACTCCGGACAGAGCAAATATGGCAATAGGTCTGATCGACAATGCGCTCATGATTGTAAACAAGCAAAGAGCAGACCTTGGCGCTTACCAGAACAGGCTCGAACACACAATGAGAGGGCTTGCAGTTGGAGCTGAAAATCTTCAGGCTGCTGAATCTAGAATCCGAGATGCGGATATGGCTAAAGAAATGGTTTCTTATGTCAGAAATCAGATTCTTGTTCAGGCTGCTACAGCTATGCTTGCACAGGCTAACCAGAGATCTCAGACAGTTATGCAGCTTTTCCAATAATTTGGGCAAAGATTCTAGTTTTAATTATTACCGGGCAGGCGCTTATTGGAGCTTGTCCGGTTTTTTTGTGCTTGTTTTTTTATTTCTGAATAAAGCGAGCGTCGCGGGCGTGCTTGCATGCACATCCACCAAGTAAGCGAGAATCGCGGGCAAACGTAGTTTGCACACAAAGTACCCCTTGTGGGTGTGACCGAACGGCGAGGCGGACAAAGGGGCTATGCCCATTGTGAACCGAGCGAGTGATGCCTCATAATAAAACCTAACCATGCTCAAGTCTAAATCCTGTATAGATTTAGACTTATATGATAATTTTTTATGAATTTTCTTGCGGATTTTAGGCACATATAACTCCTTATTCTATAAGGAATTAGCTTCTTGGCTAAGTCTTTGTAGCGTAAAGGTTTATGACAATTTGGGTTAGATTAATTATGAGGCAACTTGCATTATTGACATCGTATTTGTAATAGGTGTTAACTATAAAGTAATTGAATTAAGTTATATTGGCTGATGGGATAAAGTGAAGATACCTATAAAAATAAAATATTTTTGTAAAATATTAAAAGACGCGGGGTTTCAGTGCTATCTTGTGGGCGGCGCTGTGCGAAATTATGTTGGCGGAATGAGCCCGCCTTCTGATTATGATTTTGCAACAGATGCTTTGCCGGAGCAGGTTATCTCTCTTTTTAAAAATGTCATACCTACGGGAATCGACCACGGAACTGTAACTGTTCACTTTGAGGGAATGAAATTCGAAGTAACAACATTTCGCATCGATGGAAAATATACAGACAGCAGGCACCCGGATTCTATTAAATACAGCACTTCTATTTATGCTGATTTGGAACGCAGAGATTTTACGATAAATGCAATGGCTATTGATCCTCTTACCGACGAGCTTATAGACCCGCAGAATGGGCAGCAAGATCTTCGCGATAAGATAATAAGAGCGATTGGTGTTCCGGAGGAGAGATTTGCAGAGGACGGGCTTAGGGTTTTAAGGGCGTGCAGGTTTGCTTCCCAGCTGCAATTTACCATTGAAGAAAAAACTTTTAAAGGCATAATACAGGAAGCAGAAAGGCTGAAATTAATTGCGGTTGAGCGAATACGAGATGAGATTAAGCACATTCTTCTTTCAGATAAGCCTTCCATTGCTTTTTATATTATGAAAGAAACTGGGGTATTAAAATATATAATTCCTGAATTGCTGGAAGGCGTTGGCATAAAGCAGAAAATAATGCACAAATTTGATGTTTTTGAGCATTCTGTTATTGCACCGGATTTTGCAGAGAAAAATATTGCTATTAAGCTTGCTGCGCTGCTTCATGACATTGGAAAACCAAGATGCTTTGACCTCAAAAACGGAGAGCCTACATTTTACAATCACGATGCTCTTTCTGCAAAAATGGCAGAAACTATTCTGACGGATCTGAAATTTCCAAAACAAACAATAAAGCAGGTAACGCACCTAATAAAATTCCACATGTTTAATTATACAAGAGATTGGACCGACGGCGCCATACGAAGGTTTATAGCAAAAGTCGGACCGGAAAACATACAGGATCTTTTAAAACTCAGGCATGCTGACAAAAGCGCCATGAAAGGGGAAACACGGCAGTGTCAAACCGATATTTCTTTAGTAAGCAGAATAAATGACATTTTACAAAGAGAATCTGCATTTTCAATAAAAAATCTTGATGTTGACGGCAATATTCTTTCTTCAAAAGCAGGTATTCCAAAGAGTCATCAAATGGGGCTGGTTTTGCAATTTCTTCTGGACTCTGTTCTGGAAGACCCTGCTCTTAATAATGAAGACAAACTTATTGAGATGGCAAAAAGTTTTTACGAATCCAGGATTAAGTGTATAGAGGTCTAAGTGCAGGGGCTTTGCTAAACAGGTCTAAAATTAAGGGCTCTGTTGTGCGGGGGTGCCAGTAAAGACTTGCAAGACCTACGAAGGTTCTGTTTCTCCAAATTCTGCCAGAAGGGCTGTATATGCTATTCGGGCTGCATTTTGTTCTGCTGTTTTTTTATTTTTCCCTTCGCCGCAGCCGAATGTTTTTTCTTTAATTTTCACTTCCATAACAAAAGTTTTATCATGATCCGGTCCGGTTTTGTTAATAAGTTTGTATTTTGGGTATGTTTTATATTTTTTTTGGACAAGCTCTTGTAAAAGGGTTTTATAATCTTTATCATGCTTGTTTTCGATGACTTTCATTATTTCCGGCACAATAAACTTGAGAATGAAAGCTCTGGCATCTTTTAAGCCGGAATCTAAATAATAAGCTCCGATTATTGCTTCAACGCAGTCTGCAAGTATTGCTTTTTTGCTCCTGCCTCCGGAATATTCTTCTCCTTTGCCAATCAAAATATAGTTGTCTATTTTAATTTTTCTTGCGATGTTGCTTAAAGTGTTTTCATTTACTACAAAGCTTTTTATCTTGGCAAGATCGCCTTCTGCTTTATCCGGAAGAAGACAAAAAAGATATTCGCATGTAACAAAACCGAGGATAGAATCTCCGAGAAATTCCAGCTTCTCATTATTATCTGTACTGTTTGCGCTTTCATTTGCATAAGATCTGTGGCAAAAAGCAAGGTTCAAAAAATCAAGCTTTTTGAACCTTATCTCTGCATGACTCTGAAATAATAGCAGTTCTTTCTTTCTTGACAGAGTTATTTCAGGGGCGTTTAATTTAAATTGTTTCCCAAACCCAAAAATACTCAATTTATTTCGCAACTGATTTAATAAATTCTACGGCATCGCCAACTGTTTCAAATTCATTTGCTTTTTCATCCGGGATTTGTATGCCCATCTCTTCTTCAAGAGCATATACAAGTTCATACGTATCAAGACTATCTGCTCCTAAATCCTGCCTGAAAGATGCTCCCGGGGTAATTTTAGACTCATCAACATCTAGTTTTTCAGCAATAATTTTCTTAACTTTATCGAAAAGTTCGTCCATAATTTCTCCTATAATCAAATAATTGTTGCTTTGCTATCTAATCAAACAACTACAAAAAGGAATAACTTATATATTATTTACGCCATTTCTTCAAGCTGTAAATACTGTTTTCCTTTATAAAATCCGCATTTTGGACATACTCTGTGTGAAACAATTTTATTACCGCATGTTCCACATTCGCTTAATGTAGGAACAGCTATTCTCATATTAATGGACTTTCTTGTTCTACTTTTTGCTTTTGATGGTTTTCTTTTTGGTACAGCCATTTATAACCTCTTTACTTTACTCTTCTCTATAATATTATTACATATTGCATATCAAAATATAATAACAGATTTATTAATACTAAAAAACATAATCTATAGCAGCTTCAATGTCAATAAGCAGTGCCAAAACGCTTTTTAAGCGCTTCTTCTACAACTTTTGGAACCATATCGGATATATCACCTCCAAAAGATGCAAGTTCTTTAACTGCCGAAGACCGTTGGAGTGAATATTTTGAATCTGTTGGGATAAAAAAAGTATCTATATCTGATTTTAGCCCTTTATTGATCATCGAAAGCTCAAGTTCATACGCAAAATCCATAATAGACCTTACGCCTCTTACAATAAGCTTTGCATCCTTTTCAGAAGCAAAATCTACTATTAGCTTATCCCATATACAGATTTTAACATTATCATATCCTGTTAAAATACTTTCCATCATTTCAAGGCGCTCTTTTGGAGTAAAAAAGCAGTTTTTCTGCGGATTTACAGATATAACTACAAAAAGCTCTTCAAATATTTTAGAAGCTCTGCTTATTACATTTATGTGCCCGTTTGTTGGTGGATCAAAAGATCCCGGAAAGACTGCCCTAATCATTGCCAGCTCCATAAAAACACCTTTAATTTTACAAAAAATCTGATTGTAGGTATTATAAATAATCACACCAAACGCATGAAATTTTGTAACTCATTACAGGGTAAAGACTTAGCTGACATTGCATTAAATGCTATTAATTCCTTGCCTTCATAATTCATGCGTTTGTCGTGTATAAAATTTGACAAAACGCCATAAAGTAATATAATGTTATATTATAAAAGATACAAGGGTATAAATTATATGAAAAATATTACGGTTTTCAAGAATGTTATTTGCATTTTTCTTATTTCTTTTTTAACAATTGCACTTACATCATGTGCCACCAAAGAGACAACAAAAACAATACAGGTACAGGATATGATACAGGTACAGGATACGATAATTGAAGAAAAAGTATCGCAGCCTGTCAATAATCAGAATGTTTTAGAAGCAGTTTATAAGCAAACTTTTTCGGATGTTGAGTCTCTTATTGCAGATTTGAACACAATTATTCGCAACGAGAATTTTACAGCATGGAAAACCTATCTTACGCAAAACTATATAGACCATTTTAGCAACCGGGATAATCTAAGGCAAATTTCAGAATCTTCCGATGTATTAAGAAGGCATAGGATCGTACTTAGAACTTTAAGAGATTATTTTGATTATGTAGTAGTTCCCAGCAGAGCAAATGTTCGTCTTGATAATATTTCATTTATTGACGATAATACTGTAAGAGCATATATGTATGTTGATGAACAACCGCTGGTGTTGTATCATTTGGTTAGGATTGATGGCAACTGGAAAATTGAAAATTTGAGAAATTAAAAAAAATAAATTATATTAGTAAATTTGGAGAAAAAAATGAAAAAAATAATTTTTATTATAGTAATACTTGCAATAACTACCCCAGTTTTTGCTCAGGAAACTGTTGAAGAAGCCTTCTTAAGACCAAGCATGGAAGTTGAGGTTATTGCGGCGCTTGCTGCTGCTGAAACAAGAGAGCAAAAACTTGTAGCGCTTGAGATGATCGAACAGATGATTGCCGAAGGAAGAGTACGCCAAAATGATATACATATTAATGCTGTTCTTGCAAATCTTGCAGGAGAAGGCACTACTATTGTTGTAAGAGAGGGATCAAGAAGAGTAAACAGTTTTCCCGATGTAAGAACAAGGGCTGCCAGAGTGCTGGGAGAGCTTGGCGGAGAAAGAGCAAGAGATACTCTTATAGATATTACAAGAAATCCTAGCGAAAATGAATCTATGGTTCTTTCTCAGGTTGTTTTTTCTTTGGGTCTGATTGGTCTTAATGAAAACAATGAATCGCTTATTGCCATAACAAATGTTCTTATGAATAATTCGAGACAAAGAGTTCCGGATAATAACCTTGCTATTGCATCGCTTCTGGCTATAGAAAGAATTATAGAAAAAAACAATGGTTTTCCTGATGAGCCGTCTCCAAGATTTCTTTATGTGGCTATAACAGAAGTGCAGTTTGGAAATTACAGCACAGAGGTAAGAAATTGGGCTTCTGCTTTAATGGGCAGACTTAGCAGAATCTAAGAATTATATTTTTCTAAAGAATTAGGCTGCCCGGAAAGTTTTTGGGCAGCTTTTTTTTGTTCTGTCTCAATTTGCGGCTAATACGGCAGAATGTTGCGCTCACCAGAGGGCGTCACTGGCATATTCCAGCAAGATTGCATATGCCTCGCCTCGTTCCAGGCAGTATGCTATACTATATAAAAGAGAATGCCAAAGAAATGTAATACAGTTCCTGTAACTACAGCAATATGCCAAAGTATATGAAAAAAATACTTCCTTTGAAGTTTATAAAAAATAATTCCTCCGGTATATGCAATGCCGCCTGCCAGTAGCCACTTAATCATTCCATAATTAACACTATCAAGCACAGGATTCCAGACAAATATAAGAAACCAACCCATGACAACATACAATATCATAGAGAGTTTTTTTACTCTTGATTTAAAGACAGCTTCAAAAACAACTCCTATAATAGCAAGACCCCAGATTACTCCAAACATCATCCAGCCAAAGGCTCCCCCAACTTGAAACGATACTACAGTATATGTGCCGGCAATAAGAAAAAAAATTGCGCAATGATCAAAAACCTGAAACACAGATGCTGCTTTTGTAAAAATTAGCGAATGATAAAGCGTAGACATCAGATACAGAAAAATCATTGTAGCCCCAAAAATAGCAGTGCCTGCTACAATAGATGCAGGTCTCCCATTTTTTATAGAAACAACTACAAGAATTACAGTTGCTGCAATTGCGAGAAGAACTCCAAGACCATGAGTTATTGCATTAAATACTTCTTCAAGAACTGTTAGCTCTCTTCTTTCTTTCTTTTTTGACTTTAATCTTTCAAAAAAAGCAAAAAAACCTGTTTCGTTTGACATGACCAGCCTCAAGTAATGGAGACATACACCAATGTTTGATTCACAAGCTGATAAGCAATCTCGCCAAAGGTAATTGGACCCGCAAATGCCTCGATTTTTTTGTTTTCAAGTTCGCCATAAAGAAAATTAAGAATACAATTGCAGGAAAACACAGCCTCTTTATTTTTATACTTTGCAACGCGTTTATTGAACAAACTCTCATAATTTGATATAGATTTCGCCATTCTGTAATTAATGCCGCTAAATACAGGCGCGTAGAAATTTACAACCCCATTTTCAATAGATTTAAACGAGATATTAACACCACTTCCCGAATAATCCCCAACAAGCGGTAGTTTGGTGTCTATATTATTTTTTAGAATGTAATCAGCCAGTACGACTTCTTTACCGCCTACAAGACATTTTTTAGCCGAGAACCCTTCTTCTGTAAAGTTAATTATCGGTGATGCTGTATCCTGCTCAAAAATATTGATGATATTAACAGACACAGTCTTGTTCGCCGGTACTTCTATATGCAATGCAACAGCTTTATCTGTAAAAGCTCCTGTGCTTCCCTTAACAGCGATTGGCACTTGGTCAGGAATACCCAAATTCATGCCGGAAATCCAGCCGACAATATTTCGCAGAAACATTTTTTCATACTTTGCGGCATTTTGTGCGTACTCCTTGTGTACTGCGCTGTCAAATGGTATGACCAAAATAGTAAAACCATTGTCAAATGAATCCTTCGTCACTTGACTGATATCCTGTGCACTATATGTTTTAATGGAAAAATTTTTGAAAGGAAATTCTGTTACAAATAATAGATCACCGGAAACTTTGCCGCCGTCTTTTGTCATAAAATACTCGGTAGAACCGCCGATCCATCTCCCCATTGGCAGCTTTCTAAGCAACGCCTCTGTCCCGGCAATATGGAGCAATTTTGCATCCGTAATTAACTTAGATGTTGCTTCAAATGTAGTTAACATTGATCGCCTCCTTATAAACTCTGGATTATAGCATAGTCCTCTGCCATAATTGACTTATATTTTTCTAAAAATGCATTTACTTCATTGGTACAGCTCTCCACAGTAGCTTGCGATGAATCTTTCGCATAGCGCTCTCTTAAACGCGTCAACAACATGGAAAATGCAAATTGCTCAAATTTTTGCCCCTCTCCAGCCAACAATTTTTCTGTTTGCTTGAGTGTCACTTTCATAAAAAAGACCTCCATAATCTTGCTCGACATTTGTGTAAATTAAATCAATTGTATAGTAAAACAAGAGGAAAATCAAGAAAGATAGCAAATAAATATAGAGTTTACTATAAAATTTGAAACAATTCTCTTAAATAAAAGAATTTAATTCCTTTGTTTTTAATTTTTTTAATTAATAAAGCAAGATTTAGATTATATCTATCAGATTTTTAAGAAAAAAAGTAGCAACTAACAGTTTTAAACACTTTTTTGGTTGGAATCGAAACTCAAAAAGAAAAAAACACCAAACTTTATCTTTTTTTGTTTTTTTATTGACATTTTTTTATTATTAGAATATCCATATATTATATATTCTAATTAATATATAGATAGTTAGAGGTGAAAATGAGTACAACAATGAAAACTGGAGCAGAAATCCTTATAGATGCTGTTCACAAAGAAGGGACTGAATATATTTTTGGCTATCCAGGCGGCTCTGCTATCCCTATTTTTGACGCTTTGCTGGATTCTCCAATAAAATTTATATTAACAAGACACGAACAGGGCGCTACTCACATGGCAGATGGGTATGCACGAGCAACCGGAAAACCCGGTGTTGTGCTTGTAACATCAGGTCCGGGTGCCGCAAACACAACAACAGGTATTTTTACAGCTTACATGGATTCTATTCCGATTGTAGTAATCTGCGGACAGATGCCGACGCATACTCTTGGGCTTGACGCTTTCCAGGAAGCAGATATTTTTGGAATTTCAGCGCCTATAGTAAAACACTCCTATCTTATAAAAAAAATAGAAGATATTCCAAGGATTGTAAAAGAAGCTTTTCACATTGCACAAACAGGAAGACCTGGACCGGTTTTAATTGACATGCCAAGAGATGTATCGGGCAAAAAGATTGATCCTATGAATTTATCTTCAAATTTCGATTTGCCGGGTTACCATAATATTTCTGATGAAATTGATCAGAAAAAGATTGAAACTGCCGCAAGACTTCTCACTGAAGCAAAAAAACCAATTATTATGATCGGGCACGGAGCAATTATTTCCAAAGCCCATAAGGTAATCTCTTTTCTTGTAGAAAAAATGAGAATACCTGTAGTAAATACGTTACTTGGCAAAGGCTGTTTTCCTGAAACTAACGAACTTAATTTGGGTATGCCGGGAATGCATGGCACAGCGTATGCAAACAAAGCGCTTGAGGAATGTGATTTAATAATGGCAATCGGAGCGCGCTGGGATGACCGGGTAACAAGTAAAGTAGATGCTTTTTGCGCAAAAGCTAAAAAAATTCATATTGACATAGACCCTGCCGAGATCAACAAGGTTATTCAGGTTGATCTTGATATTGTTGGGGATGCAAAAAAAATTGTTGAGGCAATTAATGCTATTGCACAAAAAGGCAATACAGAAGAGTGGATAAAAACTGTCAATCGGCTAAAAAAACAGTATCCTCTAAAATATAAAAAAGAAGGAAAACTTAAAGTACAGCACGTATTGGACGAACTCTATAAACTTACAGAAGGAAAATCAATTGTCGCAACCGATGTTGGTCAGCATCAGATGTGGACAGCGCAATTTTATAAAACATCTTTTCCGAATCAGTGGATATCGTCGGGAGGAGCAGGAACAATGGGATTCGGACTTCCGTCAGCTATTGGAGCGCAGATAGGTATGCCTGAAAAACAAGTTGTAGTTATTGTAGGGGACGGCGGGTTCCAGATGACAATGAGCGAGCTTGCAACTGCTGCCAATAATAAATTGCCTATTAAAATTATTCTTATAAATAACAAATATCTTGGAATGGTAAGGCAGTGGCAAAATATTTTTTATGAAAACAGATTGTCCGGGGTAGACCTTGTAGGCAATCCTAATTTTGTGCAACTTGTAAAAAGTTACGGAATTAAAGGATTTTTTATAAAAAGAAGCGCGGATGTTAGGAAGGTTTTAAGCGAAGCTTTAAAATATAATGACGGACCTTGCCTTGTTGATATTGAAGTAGAAAAAGAAGATAATGTTTATCCAATGGTTCCTGCCGGAGCTCCTCTTAGCGACATGATTCTTGAACCGCCAAAAAAGAAAGCCAGCAAGTCCACAGGAGGCGCATAACTTATGGAAGAAACAAAAAAATATATAATAAGTCTGCTTGTAAGCAATAAACCGGGAGTTCTTATAAGAATAGCTCTTCTTTTTTCAAGAAGGGGTTATAATATAGACAGCCTTGTTGTTTCAGAATCCAACAGTCCGGAGTTTTCAAGGATGACAATAACTGCAACAGGCAGCAAGAAAGCGCTTGTGCAAATTATTAAACAACTTAACAAGCTTGTCGATGTTGTTCATGCTATTGATAATACAGATAAGAGCATAATAAAAAGAGAGCTTGCGTTACTTAAAATAAACTGTACTTCAGATAAAAGATCTGATCTTCTCATGCTTATAAATGCGTGGAAGGGAGTTGCTGTTGACATAGGAGATAAAACAATTTCTTTTGAGGTAAGCGGACAGCCGGAGAAAATAGATGCTGTTAAAAAAACATTTGAAGCTTACGGTGTCTTGGAAATTGTGAGAACAGGCGTTACTCTTATGGCGCGCGGAGACAAAAACACTTAGACGCAGTGCATGTGTTAATTCTAGGACTTCGGGCCAGACTTATTCTTGTTTTAGAACTTGCTTGAGTAGAGGCGGGCTAAAAGTTAGCAGAAAGCATTACTTTTTTTATTCCTGAGTTTCTGCTGACTTTTCTTTTAAGCACTTCCCTCATTGTATCTTCTTCGCTAAAAATTGTAATTTCTTTTTTAGCTCTTGTAACTGCTGTGTAAAGTATTTCAGTTGTAATTAACTTGGATAAGGAAGTATGGTCTGTCTCGTTTGCGATAACAACAGCTACTGAATCATATTCATTGCCCTGACTCTTATGAACAGTCTGCGCATACGAAACTTCCCATTCTTTCATAATAGAAGCTGCTATTTGCTTTATCCCCCCATCTGCTGTTTTGAATATTGTATAATAGATGGAATTATCAAAAATTATTACTCCCCTGTCGCCGTTATAAAGACCATTATCATAATCGTTCTTTGTTATCATAATTGGCAATCCCTGAAAAAAAGGCTTTTTCCCGTTGGCAAAATAACCTGCAAGCTGATGATTCAGGTTTCTTGCGCCAAAGAGGCCGTAATTATATGGAGCAAGAAATACAAAAGAAGAGAGTGCATCAAGCATAAGCTCTTGATTTCCTTCTTTTGCACAAAGCGCTAATTTTTTGTATTTTTCTTTTGCATAATTCAAAAGTGTATCAAAATCAGGCGTCAGGAGTTTTATATTACTCTCTTCTTTGAAATCTTCTTTTTTATAAATTCCTTTTCGTATATTTTCTGTAAACTCGGGAATATTTCCATGCGATCTTTTTACTCTTTTAAGAATAACATGGCTTTGGTGCAATAGATGAGAGCTGTTTTCCAAACCATCAGTTATATCAGAAAAAAGAGTTCCGCTGCCTACTGCAGGAAGCTGCTGCGGATCACCGACCATTACAAGTGAACACTCTGCATGAACCATTGCAAATAACTCCTGCATCATTTTCAGGTCAAGCATTGATGATTCATCTACAACAATCATTCTGTAGGGAAGAAGTGCAAATGCATCTCTTTCTCTGTAGCCAAGTTTAAGAAGGCTGTGTATTGTCTTCGGCTTTTTTACTTTTCCGCCAGTCACAAGATTTCCAAGCACAGCTTCGAGGCGGCGCGCTGCTTTTCCTGTAGGCGCAGCCACAGCAACCATTCCCGATAAAGAAGGATTAATTAAAAGATGCGCTTCTATAACGACCTTGATTACTGTTGTTTTTCCTGTTCCCGGACCTCCTGCGATTATCAGATATTTTTCTTTAAATGATTTTTCTATTGCTTCTTTTTGTTTTTCTTCAAGTATAATATTGTTGTTTTTTTCTATTGCAGCAATTACGGTTTCTATTTCTTCTTTATCTAATACGGGGGTTTCTTTTTTACTTCTATTTGTTTTTATATAATTTAATATTTTTTCGATAAATCTTTTTTCTTCAAAATAAAGTTTTTCTGTGGAGATTTGTTTTTGATTATCAAGCAAGATATAAGGCGCTCTTGTTTTTGAATCAATTTTTTTCTTAGGAATTGTTTTGTTAGCTATGTCGGTATTTCCATCTATTTGCGCAACAAGTTGCTCAACAGGTAAAAATATATCCGGGTTCTCTTTTATTATTTTTTCGGGATTTATTATTGCTTTTGCGACAAGAGAATAAAACTCTTTTTCAAAATCATTTACTGCTGAAAGCTTAATTATTTCAAACTCGCTTGTTATTTCGTCAATAGAAATTCTAATATGACCTCTGTCAAAAATAAGAGACAATGCAATAATAAAATAAAAAAGAGTACTATCTTCTTTTTTCCCATATTGTGTGCAAATAAATCTTGCAAGCATGAAGCTTACCGGAGCTATTCCATAGTTAAAATACTTGTCAAAAAAAGAAGTTTCTCTTTGCAATTTCTTAAGCTCCTATTCCAAAAATGTTTTCTTAAATTTATCTATAGCATCATAATCAGGTGGAGTAAAATAAACTCCTGTCCCCTGCTTTTCCTGGAGTTTAGCGGAATCATTTTTCGGGGTCTTAGAACCTGCTCCATCAAGCCCGCGAAGAAAAAGGAAAAAGCACCCGCCCAGATTATTTTGCCTGTGTTTTGCGTTATTTCCGATTGAAGCGCACCATTTATTTGTATTTTGCTCAAAGCTATTCTTGTTTTCGGCAGTAATAAGCATATCAAGCGCAATTGTATAAAGCTGTGTCTGCAGTATGTAATTATTGCTAATCATTGCTCTTTCAAGGTTTGGCAATTCATAATCATTTAAAGAAGAACCAAGGAAATTTGTTTTCCAGTCAACGATATAATAATAGCCATTAAAGCGAAAAATCATATCTATAAATCCTTTTATAAAACCATCTTCCAATGTAATATTGTTTAATTCTCTTCCAAAATTTATTTTGCCCTGTTTAATTTTAAACATAAAATCAAGTTCATGCTTTCTGTCCGATTCGGGGATGTCTCCGATTCGTATAAGTGCTCCTCCTGCGTTTATGGGTGTAGCAAGAGTTTTGTATAAAAGTTTTATTGTTGAAATGCGTGATTTATATGCAAGCTCGGAATTAACAAAATCTCTTGCACATTGTTCTGCGAAATCAAGAAGCTCGGGGTCTGCAATTGCAGAATCTATATCTTTATGTTGCAGCACTTTGGAAAAAGAAGCTGTCTCAAGTATTTTATGCATTATATTTCCAAAATCCGCTCCTTTTAAACCGATATTCTCTTCTTCATCTTCATGATTATCTTCCGGAACATTTTTTTGAGACAAAAGTGAATCTGTATTTAAAACTTGCAAATACTCTTCGTTATCCGGCTCTTTTCCGCGAGTTTCAAGATTTCGTATTTCCAGATCATGCTGCGGAGCATTTCTCACCAGCATACTGTAGCTGTAAACCCAAAAGCCTTTTATTGCATCATCTTTTTTATACAAAGGAGTTGGGCAAGACAGCGCTGATATTTCCAAATCTTCTTTATTATCCTTGACTAAATCCTGCGCATCTATTATTTCACAGCTTTTTGTTTTTCTGAATTTCAAATATTGTTTGTTTTTACAAAAATCTTCGATAAGCTCAAATGACCTGTTGCAGAACAATGTATTAAATTCTGTTACTTTCATATCTTTGGGCAAAGATATTTTTTGTGTATTTACAGGTATGGAGAAGTCAATACCATTTTTCGCAAACTCACCTGATAATTTGTCAAAGACCAGAGATGCATAAAAACTTACAAGATCTGTTCCCGGAGAATTTTTTATAACCGGTATATATAATTTTTCTGATGCTCTTGTCATGGCAACATAATAAAGCCTTTTCTTTTCTTCCCAAAGTTCAAGAAACTGTTTTTCTCTGGATAAAGTGCTTTTTGTAAAATCTATGTGTCTTTTTTCGCCTTCTATAAATTCATAATAGTTTTCCATTGCAGGCAAAGGCTTGGAGCTTCCAAATCCTCCTGAGAAAAATACAATCCGGAACTCCCTTCCCTTGCTGCCATGTATTGTCATAATTTTTATGCAATCCGGTTCATTCTCAAGGCGCTTGGATTTATCATCAACCTGCTCGCAGCCTTTCATTGCAGACATCATGTAACGCAAAAGAGAGGCTGCATCCTGTTTTTCCAGCATATTTTTTACAATGAGCATTTCATATATCTGCATGACATTTGCAGCTTTCCGCCTGCCCCCAAGTTCTTCGAGTGTTCTGGAAAAATACGGCTTGTTAATATCTTTGTCTTCACGGATTAAAGATGCAACTGGATTTTTTTTATAAAATACTTCATCAAATACTTCATATAATTTTCCTTTTGCGATTTTTTCACTCCAGAGCGCAAAAATCTCTGCAGTGCGATCCATATGTAAACTATTTTCGATGTTAATTATATCGTCTGCGGAGAGTGCAAAGAATTCGGAAAAAAGAGATTTGCGCACCATTGCCATATCATTTGGATAAGAGAGAGCATAGAGCAAATCAACAAACTGATACGCTTCGCATGAATCAAAAATATTGAGTTCTCCCTCATACATTGCAGGAACTCCAAGTTTTTTTAGATACTCAAGCATTGATTTACAACTGTCGTTTGTATCCATAAGAATTGCAATCGAAGAGGGCTGAACTCCTTGATTAAGAAGAAATACTATTTCATTGCCATAGATGGCTTCAACAATTTTTTCTACATCTGTTCTTGATTTTTCATCTGTTTCATTTTCAATTGCAATCAATTCAACAACACTTGTCTGTAATTTATTTTCTTTTTTAAGCTTGGGGTTATCTTTGCAGCTTTTTACATTTGAATATGTAATTTTATGCCCGCCGCCAGATGCAAACGAAAAAACTTTGCTGAAAATATCGTTAACACCTTTTACTATGTTATCTGTAGACCTGTAGCATGTCGCAAGTCTATAGGCAGTTGCATTTGAAAGAGCATTTACTGCTTTAAAATATACTTCCAGGTCTCCGCCGCGGAATCTGTATATAGACTGCTTCGGGTCTCCTATTAACACAATTTTATGCTGATCCCCTTTAAAAATAGTGCTGAATATTTCCCATTGCGAAAGATCTGTATCCTGAAATTCATCAATCAGAACTACTTTATATTTTCTTCTAAGTTCATTTGCCAATGGAGAATTTCCATTGTTCATTGTTACTGCTTTTCTTGTAATTTCAATCAGGTCGTCAAAATCAAATAGAGCTGCGGTTTTCTTTTTCTGCTGAGCAAAATCTATTATTTTGAGAGATGCGTTTTTTATAAAAATATAAGATGCTATATTATGAAAAACATAATTACATTTTTCTTCATCTGGTGTACTATCTTTAAACATTTCTAAGGCGTTAAAAATATCCGAGACTGTTCTTGTTAAAAATAACTCATCTGAATTAAGACTTGATGTATCTTTATTTTCTGAAAGATAATCAAAAGAATACTTTTTTAACCTAGCTGCATCTTCAAGAAAAGCATCGCAAAAAACTTCTCCAACAGCTTGCGCTTTTGCAATAATTCCAAGTAATAACGAAAGAGTCTCAAATGTTTTACCGCGAAATCTTAATTTCATTTTTTTTGAAATCTCTTCCATCGCAGGCGGGGTATAATCACATTCAGATAGCTGCTTTATTGCGCTGTACAATTCTCCTTTATTAGACGAAAACTCTTTACAATATTTCTCTGTTTTTTCAACAAACTGCTGATCCGGAATTATTTCGCTTTCTTTAAGAACATAACGTGTCTCAATCATGGAAATAAATAAATCAATTATATCTGAAAAGTTTTTATACTTTTTTCTAAAGCTTAAATAAAATTCCGAAAGCTCGCTATAACCTGCTGTTCTTAAATAATCAAACGATGCTTCTTTATAAATATCTTCTGAATTCATTACAGAAGTTCTAAAAGATACTCCGCTCTCAAAAGGAAAATTATGAATGCAATATTGACAAAAACCATGTATTGTATAAATTTGCGAATCTGCAAAACAGGAAAACGCGTTTTTTAATCTTTTTGCATAAACTTTATTTCCGCCTGAATCCATTTCCCGGACTTTGTTTTTCAAAAGAGTTCTTATTCTGTTTTCAAGTTCAAATGTTGCTTTTTTGGTAAAAGTTACTACAAGAATTTCGGAAATATCATATCCTTTTTCCGCTATATAACGTACAACAAGATGCTCAAGGCTGTATGTTTTCCCTGTCCCGGCAGAGGCTTCTATAACAATATTTTTATCAAGATTTGCTAAGTCTATTTCAAACTCTTCCATAAATATTTTTCCGCTTATCTCCTTCAGTTATCACGAATCCAATTACCCGCAACAAATTTTCAAAAATTCAGATGGAAGAAAAAGTTTTCCATAAGTTTTTTAAATATTTCATCATCAAATCTTACATCAACTGAATTAAATCCTTTTAAATATTTTAAATCTGCAAAATTGTAATAATCGTAATATTTTTTCATTGAAGAAATTACTTCATCTATATTTTTGCCTTTTTTGAATTCTTTAATTCCAAACTCTATACAGCCTATATCTACAACATATGGAGTCTGAAGGTTTAAAATATATGCATCTGCAATAGATGCTGTTGAAACTTTAATATCTATTTTCGAAGATTCCGCAGAATCCGAAAATGTAAATATTTTCTCTCCAAGATTATCATAAATTGTATATGAGTTGCAAAAATCATAATTTGATGTTTTGAACAGCAAGTAACAAAAAAAATGAGGGATAATATTTTTTATATAATTTTTTCCACTAATTATTGCATGAAAATCAAATTGGTCTTTTTCCCTCTTTGCTCTTAATCCTTTTACAAGACCGCTTATTTCAAGTTTCCCGAACTTGCGTCCATCAAACACAACAGACTTTGCCGCAATCTCATTACTTGCCTGAGCAGCAGAGTTATCTCCAAAAATTACATTAACTAAATCTGAGTCAAAATATCTGTTTCTATGCAGATTATTATATAAATCACATATTCTTGGTTTAAGCATTTCATATTCTTTTTTTACTGCCGGAATATCCGCTACTCTGCTCTCCAGGATTTTTCTTTTATAAATTGAATCAACAAAAAAATCACAATCAAAATCCCCTGTTATTTTGCCCAAGTCTTCAACAATATGCAGCTGCTCCAGATAATCAATTCCCAAGTTTTCATTAACATCATTTTCTGCAAGCTCAAGAGAGTTTTCATAAATAGAAAGTTCGCTTCTAAGAAAATAACTTAAAGGAGTTTTTAAAAACATTAAAACATCTCTTATAAGTACCGGAATTTCCCGACTGGATTTCTCAGATTCATAATTGTTTTTCCCAAACAGCGGAATAAAGGGACTCTCTTTTTTATCTTTATAAAAAGAAACTGCAGGGTCATAATTTTTTATATCATAAGATATACCATATTTTGAATCCTTCATATAATAAGCAGGGTTATATGGAAAAAGAGGATGGGACATCGTTATTTCCTGCACAATATTTTTTCCTAAAATATCGCCAATATCAGAAACAACAACAGACGGTTCTCTTGATTCTCCGGTTACAGGATCTGTTCCATTATATAATATACCCAAATATTTTTCCGCAGATATTATTGTTTCAAGAAAAGCAAATGAATCGCTATTTTGTTTTGAAAGATCAATACTTTTTTCTGTAACATTTCTAAGATCATAACTTAAAGGCTTTTCTTTGCCGGGAAAAACATCTATATCCATACCTATCACAAAAATTGCAGAAAATGGAATTGCGCGAAGCGGTTTGATTGATGAAAAACAAACACCTGTTGACAGATAACGTCCTTTATAGTGCCCGCCGCTTTTAGAATATTCATCGAGCAGCGCCTTAAAAACAGGGAATTCAACCGCATCTGCATCTGCGTTCGCGTCTTTCAGATGATTTCCATCTTCCAGATTAAAATCAAGGACTTCTTCAAAAGCTTCGATTCGCTCTTTGCCGCTCACTTTGGATACTTCGCCAATGTTTTCAGAAGAGATAAGGCTTACTGCTTTTAAATTATTAATATGCCTGAAAATATTTTTAAGAAAACTCCTGCTTTTCTCATCGTCTGTTCCTTTTATCGGAGTAAGATATTTATCCATTATTTTCTCAAAAAAAGAACTCCACTCAGAAAGTTTCATTTTGGATTTTTTAATATAATAAAGATCATTATAGAGCGATTCGACAACAGCAAACATAATTGAAATCTTTTTTTCTTCGTTATTGCCAGAAAGAGCATACGGCAAAATCTTTTTATTACCAGGGAATGATACTTCGCCTTCTCTTTCATCAAAAACAAGCCCTGCAATTATTCGCTGGAATCCGCAATCCCATGTGCCTGAATTATCCTCATAAGAAAGAACATCATTTCTATGCCGATAATCAACACCCCACTTTATCGAAAGCGCATCGCAAATAGAAAGCCACTCATCAATATCTTTTCTTGTTACCCCATATCTTTCCATAAAACATTGACTTGAAAATATTTTAAAAAGATCTTTGCGGGAAAATCTCGAACCGCACAACTCGGTTAGATCAAGAAATGTTTTTACATAAGAAGATTCCCTTCCAATATCAATGTCCATAATATTGTATGGAATATCTAATAGCTCATTGTCCGACGGAAAAATAGATTCGATAAATGGGATATACTCGTTTATATCCGGAGCAGCTACTCCTATCTCGTGGAATTTAATACCTTTTTCCGAAACAAGCTGAATAATTTTATTCTTGATGATTTCTATCTCTCTTTTTTTTCCTGATGCTGATATAATTACCATTGAATTATCTTTAAAACAACCTTCGTCATCGTTAACCGGCATAATCTCGTTGTTAAAAATCGCTGCTTTTAGTTTTTCAAGAATTGTGTTCGCTGCCAAGCTTTCATAATACTCCTTAATTGCGACTTTTTTCCTGCAAAGTATATTGGCAAGCCCTTTTACAATAGATGCCCACTTTTCAACAGCAACAAGCCCGGAAGCCGAATCATCCGGGAAAGCAGAATTACTATAAACAGGCGATGGAGACAATATAAAATGATTAACGCAAACTCCGCAGTTTTCAGAAAGATAGCAAAAAAAGTTTACAGCTTGTTCACTCAAAAAAGAAGAACCAAAAATTACGATGTTTGAATTAAGCTGAGGAGCCTTAAATCTGTTTTCCAGAATATCTGTAATTAGCTGCCCAAGATGCAGATATGGAGATGTTTTTGAAAAAATAATTCTCCATAATTCTGCCTGCCATTTTTCATGGTGCAGAGCATAATCAAAATCACTATTTTCTATAAAACTTTTTCCTGCTTCCCAGGTCGCAACCATTTCCGGGCAGTTAAACCCATAATAATAAAATAAGCCTGCTATGCTGTCCGCAAGCGAAAAAAGCCGTTCGCTTTGAAGATAAGATAAATTATCGTAATCACTTTTTTGCAGCCTCTCTGGATCACGCTGATTTACCCCAAAATCTTTTTCTTCCCCTGATTCATCAATATATTTTTTAATAATCTGAAAATCAGGATAGTTTTTAATTTGAGAAAATATTAATTTGAGCTGGCGATATATTATTATTTTTAGGTCATCAAGATAGACAATACTTTTTTTTTCGATTATTTCCGGCACGCCAGGAAACTTTTCAAGAATATTTCTTAGAGCATTATCCTGAAACATAAAATTGATTCCGCTGCAAAGCCCTGTTAAAGAAGCTATTTCAAACCGCAGCCACTCTTCCATATTTTTATTCTGAATAATGACTATTGTGTTGTTGTCAAAAAGTTTTGCACTTGCTGAACTTTTTATATAGAGAGGCACCAGCTTCTTTAATGAATTGCTAAAATAAGCAGTATAATCAAGATTCATCACTGCTATTATACCTGGAAACTTATTATTGTAAAAACAAAAAAACTAATCTTTGCGCAAAATATCCCGCGGCTTGCTTCCGTTTTGCGGGCCGACAATGCCCCTGCGCTCCATCTCTTCGACAAGGCGAGCTGCCCTGTTGTAACCAATTTTTAATCTGCGCTGCAAGTATGAGGCTGAAGCTTTTCCTGCTGTTGTAACAATTTCAACAGCTTTATCCATAAGAGGATCTTCGCCGTAATCACTACCGTTTAACTCGAATCCATCATCATCTTCATCATCCATGAAAATTTCATCATCAATATATTCAGGCGCGCCATATTCCTTTACTTTTTCTGCAACCCTTTCAGCCTCATTCTCTGAAAGATACGCGCCCTGAATTCTTGTAAGGTATGGGTTCCATGATGACGAAAAAAGCATATCTCCTTTTCCGAGCAGCATTTCCGCTCCAACAGAGTCTATTATAATTCTCGAATCTGTTTTGCTTGCAACCATAAATGCAATGCGGGAAGGAATATTTGCTTTTATAAGTCCTGTAATAACGTCAATCGATGGTCTTTGCGTAGCAAGCACAAGATGTATACCCACAGCTCTTGACATTGCAGCAAGCCGCGCAACTGTTGATTCAAGTTCCTTGCCTGTTGTTGCCATAAGATCTGCAAACTCATCGACAACTACAACAATATACGGCAGAGGCATTGTTGCAATTTTATTGTTTTTTATTTTTTTGTTGAAAGAATGAATATCCCTTACCCCAAGAGCATCGAGAAGCGCATAACGTTTTTCCATTTCGTAAATACAATATTGCAATGCCTGAAACGCTTTTTTGGAATCTGTAATTACAGGCGTCAGAAGATGGGGAATATCATTATAGAGTTTAAGTTCTACAATTTTTGGGTCAATAAGTATCAATCTTACTTCCTGCGGTTTTTTGTTATAAAGAAGCGATACTATTATGGAGTTAACGCACACGGATTTTCCCGAGCCTGTTGCGCCTGCTATAAGAAGATGCGGGGTCTGTGTAAGATCAATTACTTGCTCTCCTCCTGTAATATCTTTTCCAAGAATAACCGGAAGATGATATTTTGAATATTGCGGATAATCCACAGAAATAAGCTCTCTAAAAGAAACTATGGCTCTGGTTCTGTTCGGCACTTCTATTCCAACCGCATGTTTTCCTGGAATAGGCGCAACAATTCTAACCCTCGATGCAGCAAGACGCAGTGCAATGTTATCCGCAAGATTTGTAATTTTCGAAAGCTTTACCCCTGGCGCAGGAAGTATTTCAAACATTGTAATTACTGGACCTTTTTTTATTCCTGTAACCTCTGCCTCTATTTTGAATTCCGCAAGAGTCTGCCTTAATATCCTTGATTCTTCCTTAGTACGTTCATCAATTACTACAAAGCCTGTTTCTTCATATTCATCAAGTATATCAACAGGGATTTTATAGCTGATTTTTTTAAGATTAATTTTTTTCTGCGATGCAAAATATTCTTTTACAACAACAGGATTATCATCGGATAGTGTTATAACTTCGACAATGTTTTTATCAGTGCCTTCCCCAAGAGAATCTTCATCTTCGTTTTCATCATCTTCGGTTTCGCCTTCTTCTCCCGGATCCATATCTACTCCCGCCAGATCAGGGTCCGGGATGAGAAAAGTATCGTTATCTGCATTTGATTCCAATGCCGCCGATGTTTCCGGCAAACCCGAAAAATCTTTTTCCCCTTCCGGCTTTTTCTCCATCCTAAAATAGGCAGGTCTGGTGTAAACTTCATCAATATAATCAGGAATACCATCTATTGTTTGCAATCTGGAATCTACGTTGCTTTTCTTATTTCCAGAACCTTCCGGCTCACAAGGCTGAAAAAGCTCGTCTGCTTGAGGCGGATCTTGACCAAAGGGATCAGGAGCTGCATATTCAGCAGGAGAGTAGGAAAAATTTAAGTCAACAAATCCTGTTCTCGCGGACGACAATTTGTCAATATCATCAGGATTATGAGGCTGAGCAGCTTCACAGTTTTCTACAGCATTATCTCTGAAGGAGTCCTCGCTGTCTTCTTCCATATTTTCTGCTATAATGTCTTTTATCTTTCTTTTTGAATGCAGAAAAAGTCCCAGCCTCACAATAAGCAAAAGCTGCGCCAATGCGAGAAGAAAGAGAATAAATGGGGCAAATAACCCGAATGAATTCAAAAGCCCTCTTTCAAGCGCACTTAAGTTTGTTTCAACATACATAAGACGCAGAACAAGACTAATCGTAATGAAGGGCAGGATTGTTAAAACAAGCAAAATTATATTATTTCTGTTAAAGTTCTTTTTTAACAAAAAGAATGTACAAACTAAAAGATATAAAGGAATGTAAAACGCTGAATCAAAATAATAGCTGTATAGAAAAATCCCGGGAAACAGCAGCGGGCTTGTAACGCCTGTTCTAACAAAAAAAATTGCAAATACAAGATATGCGGCTATAACAGCAATTACTGCTGCTGTTATAGCCTGCTTTTTATTTTCAACCACTGCTTATTCTGCTTTTATTATTAACCAATTCCCCGCGTAGATACGATCCGGATTCCTGATATTATTATCTCTGGCGATTCTTCTATAGAGCCACGGAGTTCTATAGAATGTATTTGAAATATCCCAAAGGGTATCGCCCCATACTATCCTGTACCTTATATATTCGGCGGTTCTTTCCGGCTCAGCAGGAGTTGGTTCTGCTACAGCCGCAGGCTCTGGTTCTGCCGCACGAACTGGTTCCGGCTGCGGCACCGCAACAGGCGCGGCTCGTTCCGGCTCCCTTGCCTCAGGAACAACTGCAACAGCACTCTCTGCAGCTCTTTGCTCAGCTCTTTTTGCAAGAGCAGGTTTCGCAATAAGTGTAAAGATAAGAAAACCCAGTAAAAGCAATAACAAAACTATTAATACTATCACTGCTATTTTAGTAGTTTTTTTCTTTTTATTATCTTTTTCAGCATCATAACCCCATCTTGCCTCTTCGCTCTCTTCGTCCTCATTATCCATGCCTGGATCTTCATCAAAATCAGATGAAAAACGCGGAGCATCAACCGAATCGCCAGAGTCCTGTGTATTATAAAAGTCAATATTGCTATCAATTGAATCAAGGCTTACAGATAAAAACTGTTTAACACCTGATATTGGCTCAGATGCCTGCACATCAAGTATGCCAGCGTCGCTTACGCTTATCAGAAGTTCAATATCCGGAACTTTTCCGCCTTTATGATTAATATTATTAAGGATGAGACTTCCAACATAGACAGGGTCGTACATCCCCTCTCCTTCTCCCCTAAAAATATCGATTTTAACATCTTTTTGCTTTTCTTTTACAGGAGAAAGAACGAGCCTTTTTTTAGCTCTGTCATCTTCTTTCAAAATTGGGAAAAATGTTCCATTAGCAATTCTTATACCAATTGTAGGGTTATCCAAATTATAGCCTCCATAATTTCTAATTTAGCTAAAACAAATCTCTACACACAATAAGCCTAAGCCTGCAAGCATATTTTGTCAACAAACTAAAACCTATATTCATATTTTTAGTTTAATCAGTTGCTTGCGCCACTCGGGCATATCATCGTGTTCTTCAAAACTAATTTTTTTTATTATTTTAAAATTCGGCGTCTGGCTAGCCGAATTATTTTCTACAATACCAAAAGCGCCGCTGCCCAAATAGACAACTTGCTCTTTTTTCCCAAGATTTTCGCCTTCTTTAATTTTATTTATTACACAATCAAAGTGAGCCGGGGCAGCGGCCTCAGGCAATGCAATCGCTGTGCTTAAATCCTGAATATCCTGCTGGCATATTCCGCATTTATGCATAACTCTGTTTTCTTCGGATTTTTCTCTCGGAGAATTATTAAAATTATTTCTTCTTCTGCTTCTATGATCTTTTCTAAAACTTTTATTATCCAACTTAAGTCCTCATAGATTTTTCTTCATCAATACCAAGCATCTCAGTTGATAAAACCTGAGCCAACTGCTGAATTGCTATAGACAAATACTGCTCATCATTAATTTTTATTTTGAGCTCTTCCAATTTGGCAGGATCTGTTTCTTTAGCAATTCTTACCATAAATTCTTAGCTCTCTATAATTATATTCTTGCTATGAGCTATCTTATCTTTGACTGCATCTACAAATAGAAAGTCAAACCTGATATCTGAATCAGATATTTTTTCTTTATTTTCAAACATATATTGCCTTGCACTATTTATAATTCTTCTTTTCTTCATAATATTCACACTAAACCCAGCTTCTATAATAGAAATAGTTTTCCAGGACTTAACTTCTATAAATACAACAACATTTTTATCTTTAGCTATTATATCTATTTCTCCTGTCTTCCCCCTATAGTTTCTCTCTAAAATAAGATAGCCTTCTGCTTCAAGATATTTGCAAGCAATATCTTCCCCTCTCCGACCCTTCTCATATTTGTTCAATCTGAGAGCTTTCCTTCCATTTCCGAAACATCAATAACTTTTACAATAAAGAGTTTTGTATTTGCCACTAAATCTATCTCTTCATTTTTTTCTACTTTTGCGCCTGTAGAATCTATAAGCAGTTTTATTACAGGCCGCAGCGGAGCTGTTGATTTAACCTTAACAACTTTGCCTATGCTGGTATCATTAAGAATTACAAAACTGCCCGGAGGATATATGCCCAAAACCTTAACCAAGACTTTGACTACGCCTGCATCATATTTTTTTGAATTCTCATTCAATATCTGTTTCATCGCAGCATATCCAATCATTGAAGTTCTGTATGCTTTAGACCTGTTCATTGCTTCAAAAGAATCTGTAACTGCAATTATTCTTGCAAGAAGATTTATCTGCTCTCCCGCAAGTTTGCTTGGATAGCCATTTCCATCCCATCTTTCGTGGTGCTGAATTACAATCCTGGCAATACCTTCGGGAAAACCTAATATTTTTGCAATAATCTGGTACGAAACAGTAGGATGCATTCTAACAACAGCAAGCTCCTCTGGTGTAAGATTTCCTTTTTTTTCCAATATTCTTTCGGGAATTCTAAGCATTCCAACATCATGAAGCAAAGAAGCAATTACAAGATTATTCATGCGTATCGGAGTAAGCTTAAGCTCTTTTCCTACAATGATCGATAAAATAGCGCAATTTATACCGCTAACAGCATACTTTTCACCAAGTTTATCGCTTTTATTTATATATCCTACAAGTTCATCAATATCTTTTATATCACCTGCACTTTCAACCATTTCTGTGAGCTGATCTGCAATCTCATTAATAACAGCAGCATTTGGTTTTTTCCCTTTTTTAAGAGCATTCATAATGTCGGAAAAAAGCTCTATCATGGATGCATAAGTAATGAAAAATTTAGAATCCGCGGCATCAGTAATATTGGCAATCGCTGCAGGCTCTTCTTTTTTTTGGGCATCTTTAATGAGCTCACCGGTTGTAAATACTTCGCTAATCCCCCACTTTACAATTCGCTCAAGATCTTTTGCTTTCATGCTTGTGTCTGCAGGAACAAGCATATTGGAGAGTTTTTCGTCCATGTAAATAGATTCAGTAAACTTGTCGCCGTCTTTTAATTCTGCTACTTTTATCTTTTTCATATCCGCCCTTACCGAACTTTGAGTACAAAAGCAAGTATTTCTGCTACAATTTCATAATACTCTTCAGTAATAAAATCTCCTGCATTAAATGTACATAAAGAATCAGATAGCGCCTCGTTCTTTACAATAACTATTCCATTTTTAGCAGCTATTTCAACTATTTTCTCCGCGCTAGATCCGCTGCCCTTTGCTGTAATAACAGGCGCGATTAAGCTTTCATTATACTGCAATGCAACAGCTTTTTTAATCTTCATACGCTATATTCTAAAATCTACATCATAAAAAGCGTCAATCTTTGAGAATCCATTAAATAAATGAATATCATAGATATTATCGTCAATTATTACACCAAGGTTGTGAAGTTTTTTCTTAAATAAATCAAACTTTTTACCTTCACACGCCGCGCTTCCTTCTCTGTTTGCATAAATTTTAACTATTTTTTCAGATTCTTTTAAGGCTAATATCTCAAAAAACCATTTAAAAGCAGCTTTTTCCACATGGACGATGAGATTCTTAAGTTCATTTTCGATAACTTTAAGCCTTAAATCTCCTTTTATATCATCCATCTGAAAAGGAATAATTGCCCAATTTCTGTCGGGAAGGGGTAAATGGTTAAAAACAAACAAGGCGCTGTTATCTTCTTCTGAGTCTGCTACGGCTTGAGAAAGCGTGTCTTTTATATCCTCTTTTTTGCTGCTTTTTTTGCCATGCTCTTGGCCACCCTGATTCTTCTCATGATCCGGCGAAACTGCATCCAAAAAAGCAGAAACCGCAGATTCGTTCTTAAAGCCTTTTAAATAGGCTTCCCCGGCAAGTGCAGCACTAAAAATATCTCTAATTCTTTTTCTATAAATAAGGGATTCCAGAATAGATAACAGGGCGTTATCTGTTGGTTTTCCTGCAGAATCCAAAAATGAGGCTAAAAATCTGGATAAAATGTCGGTTTTTTCTATAAAATGATTATTTTCAGCAGAAGAAGCAGGAAGAAGAGAGCTATTTCCCGAGAGATTCGCCTGCTTTGGTAAAACAGAAAGATATAAGTTATTTCCCCTTGAGATAATATTGCCTTTTATAATATCTCCGGGGGAAAAATTATTTTTGCTTAAAACAGTAAACTCCCGCAATCCAGCTAGACCATTTTGCAAGAGTCTAACTCTAACATGCTTATCTGAAACACTTTCAAGTATTGTTATAACCCCGCTGTATCGAACAGTTCCAGGCTTTATGTTGTCAGAGTTAAGGTTAATCTGCACTTAATCTTCGGCGTAGGCTTCGCCTAAGCTTAAGCATTCACCTTGTCAGCTTTTTTTCTGATAAGTTCTTTAATTTTTGCAGCTTTGCCCACTCTGTCTCTAAGGTAATAGAGTTTTGCCCTTCTGATTTTTCCTGCCCTTACAATTTCTACTTTTTGAATACGCGGCGAATGAAGAGGAAAAATTCTTTCAACACCAACACCATAAGATAATTTTCTTACAGTAAAAGTCTTTCTTACCCCGCCGTTGTTTTTAGCAATACAAGCGCCTTCAAAAATCTGAACCCTCTCTGTTGCACCTTCAATAATTTTAAAATAAACCTTTATAGTATCGCCAATGCGAAAATTTTCAGCATTTTCCTTCATCTGTTTTGTCTCAATTGATTTAATCAAGTCCATTTTTCTCACCTCCAACTTTCCCTAAACAGCCGTGCTTTTCGAATCCGCAGTCGCCCCTGGCGAACAGATTGCGGCTTAGAAGATCCGGCCTAAATTTTTCTGTTTTCTCAAGACTCTTTTCAAGTCTCCAGTTTTTTATATTCAACGCATGTCCCGAAAGCAATACATCCGGTACCTTTGCGCCATCAATTTCTGCTGGCCGCGTATATTGAGGATACTCAAGTATCCCCCTTTCAAAGCTCTCTTCTTCAAGAGAAGAGCTATTTATTACCCCATACAGCAATCTGTAAACAGAGTCAATAATAACAAGTGCAGCAATTTCTCCGGACGAGAGAACATAATCGCCTACACATATTTCATCATTAACATATCTGTCAATAACCCTCTGGTCAATACCCTCATACCTTCCGCAGATAAAAATAAGTTCTTCCTCTTGCGAAAGATTCCTTGCATAAGCTTGGTTAAAGACCTTGCCTGAAGGAGAAGGATATATTGTTCTTATAGAAGACGCAGAAACTGACTCCAAAGCTTTAAAAAGCGGCTCTGGCTTTAAAATCATTCCTGCCCCGCCCCCATAGGGGTAATCATCACAGGTTTTATGCTTATCTTCAGCAAAATCCCTGATATTTACAACATTAAACTTAACAAGCCCTTTCTCAACAGCTTTTAACATAATTGAGTTATTAAAATAAACATCAATTATTTCAGGAAAAAGCGTAAGAACATTGATTTTCATGGAATAATCCACTCTTCAAGCAACTCTATGGTCTTGTTTTCAGTATCAACCTTGCCAACAAATTTGTTTGTAAAAGGAACAAGGAAAACCTTTTTTCCTTCTTTGCCGGTCAAATCCTTCTCATCTTCACTGCCGCCAGCATCCAAATCTTTGCCAATACTCTCAACCTCAAGAAAATCCGTTGTCCCGCACTCGCAAATAACAGATTTTACCCTTCCATATACTTTTGACCCTTTTTCCGGAGTGCTTACAAGAGCGCTGCCGTAGAGATCAGCCAAATAGTATTCCCCTTCGCCAAGTGCGCAAGCATTCTCGCGCGATACCCACATTTCCCAATTAATGTATTTTTTAGCTGCCTCAGGAGTATGGATACCCTCAAATCTTATAACAAGATTATTACCATGCGGCAAAACTTCTTCTATCTTTTTCTTTTCCCGGATCTTGCCATTCTGCAGAACAACTTCTTTTAATTCAAAAAAATGATCTTTCTCTCCGGAAAAATTCATTATCTTAACAAACCCTTTTACGCCAAAAGATGTTCTGATTTTTCCGATTACTAAATTATTATTTTTCATGCTGTCTTTAGAAACCAGCACCTTTTAGTCTAATATTTCCAGAACAACCCTTTTGCCGGTTTTTGTTGCAGAAGCGCTTAAAACAGTTCTTATTGCTTTTGCTATCCTGCCATGTTTTCCTATAACTTTTCCAATATCATCCGGAGAAACTTTAAGCTCCAATATTGTAGATTTTTCACCCTCAATCAAATTAACACTAACCCCATCAGGGTTATCTACAAGAGATTTTGCAATATACTCAACAAGATCTTTTTCTAGTGACATCTTTTCTCCCTGTCTCAATTAAGAAAAATATTATTCTTATTCAAAAGTTTTTTTACTGTATCGCTAGGCTGCGCACCTTTATCAAGCCAGTATCTAATTTTATCAGAATCCAGTTTTACCTGTCTTTCTTCAGCTTCAATAGGGTGGTAAAGACCTACTTCTTCAATAGCCTTGCCATCTCTAGGCGTTTTTGAGTCCATTACAACAACTCTGTAGTATGGTCTTTTCTTTGTGCCTAATCGTTTCAGCCTGATTCTTACACTCACTCGAACTTCTCCTCCTTAAACTATTCCTTCTAGTATTACACTAATTACCAAATTGAGACAATAAATCAGCTTGGTATTTTTTATTTTTAGATACTTTTTTCATCATAAGCTTCGTTTTTTCAAACTTTTTCAAAAACCGATTTACATCTGAAACAGAAGTGCCGCTGCCAGCAGCAACCCTTTTTCTTCTCGAAGGTCCAATGATTCTATAGTTTTTTCGCTCCATTTTAGTCATGGAAAGAATTATAGCCTCTTCTTTTTTAAACTCTTTATCATCCAGTTTGCTTTCATCAATATTACCCTTGAGACCCGGAATCATATCAACAAGAGACTGAAGGCTCCCCATTTTCTTGATTCTTCCAAACTGCTCAAGATAATCCTCAAGAGTAAAGCTCGCGCTCTCCATCTTCTCCTGAAGCTTCTCAGCCTCAGCAGCATCCATCGTCGCCTGAGCTTTTTCAACAAGCGAAACAACATCGCCCATTCCAAGAATTCTCGAAGCAATTCTATCCGGATGAAAAACATCTAAATCATCGATTTTCTCGCCAACACCAATAAACTTTATAGGCCGGCCTGTTACAGTTTTAAGCGAAAGCGCAGCCCCGCCCCTTGTATCAGAGTCAAACTTACTTAAAATTACACCGCTAATCTCGATTTTTTCATTAAACTCTTTCGCAATATCCGCACTCTGCTGACCTGACATAGCATCAGCAACAAGCAGCGATTCATCCGGCTGGGCAATTTTCTTGATATTCTCAAGCTCCTTCATCATATCGCTATCGATATGAAGGCGCCCCGACGTATCCACGATTACAGTATTAAAAAGATTCTGCCTCGCAAAAGAAAGAGCATTTTTTACCACCTTTTCAGGCGTAGTCTGCTCCTTATAGACATCTACTCCAATCTGCTTCCCAAGCACAGAGAGCTGCTCCACTGCTGCAGGCCGCACCAAGTCTGCTGCAACCAGAAGCACCTTGCGCCCATCCCTCTTAAGCCGATTCGCAAGCTTCGCAGTCGTGGTCGTCTTACCCGAGCCCTGCAAGCCAAGCATAAGAATCACAGAAGTAGCATCCGGGCCTTTAAGCACAAGATCCTGCTTTTCATCGCCAAGAAAGCTAACCATTTTGTCGTAAACAATTTTTATAAATTGCTGCCCCGGCGCAACAGATCTTAGAACCTTTTCTCCGACCGCTTCCTCAAGAGTTGAGTTAACAAAGCGCCTCACAACCCTCAGATTTACATCCGCGTCAAGCAGCGCTGTCTTGATCTCCTCAACAGCCTCTGTAACATTTTTCTCCGAGATTGATGCTTTGCCTGAAATCGTTCTGATAATGTCAGAAAATTTAGTAGATATTCCGTCTAGCATAAGTTTAAAGATTTATACTCTTTTAATGGAAAATTGTCAAGTATGACGCTTTATTCTGCAGCAATTCGGAATTTAGAAAAGGCTTGCTCGAAATACCCCGAAATACACATAAAATCGTAGGCTCAGATGAGCAACCCCCTGTTTTTCATCAATTTTGATAATATTTCGAGAGAAAAAATCCAAATTCCGAATTGCTGTACAAAATTGCTTGACTTTTATCATAGACAACAGTCGGTATTTTGCATCTTTTTGGCAATTTGCCGGAGGGGAACCTTCGCTCGTCTTTACTAGCTCAGCGGGAAATTCCCGACCGATGGTATGTTTTTTTGTCAGATGCAAAAAGCTGCTAACCGAAAACCTATGTTTCCAAAGATTTTAAGAGACTAACCATTTCCAGCGCAGAAAGCGCTGCATCAAAACCTTTGTTTCCGGATTTTGTTCCTGCTCTCTCAATTGCCTGCTCAATATTTTCCGTAGTTACAATTCCAAATATTACAGGAACCCCGGAGTTAAGCGAAATACTGGCAATGCCTTTTGACACTTCGCTGCAAACATAATCATAATGAGTAGTAGAGCCGCGAATAACAGCGCCAAGACAAATTACAACATCATATTTTCCGGATTTCACCATCTTCGAAGCTACTGTTGGAATTTCAAATGCTCCGGGCACCCATGCAATAGAAATATCATCTTCGTTTGCATCATGGCGGCGGAGAGCATCAAGCGCTCCTTCTATGAGTTTTGACACAATAAGTTCGTTAAACCTTGCGGCGACAATACCTACCCTAACACCTTTTCCGGAAAACTTTCCTTCATATACTTTCATATTTTCTACTCCCTTTCTATACATTTCTCGTATCTTAGTATTGGGCAAGCATGTGCCCCATCTTATTCTTTTTTGTCTGCATATAGTTTTTGCAATGCTCTTTCTGCTCTGTTTCGATTATAACTCTTTCTATAATCTCAAGCCCGAACTTTTCGAGCCCTGCTATTTTCTGCGGGTTGTTTGTCATCAGCCTGATCTTTTTAACACCCAGGTCAACCAGAATTTCTGCACCCTCAGTATAATCCCTGCTGTCCGCAGAAAACCCCAGCGCAAGATTAGCATCGACTGTATCCATTCCTTTGTCCTGTAACGAATATGCTTTTAGTTTATTGATAAGCCCAATGCCCCTGCCCTCCTGACGCAAGTAAACCAGAACACCCCGCCCCTCTTTCTGAATTGCACGCATAGCTTTATCATACTGATCCCCGCAATCGCACTTGGCAGAACCCAAAATATCGCCCGTAAAACACTCTGAGTGCACTCTTACCAGCACCGGCAAACCGCCAGTTACATCGCCAACTGTTAGCGCAATATGATGCTCCTTGCTTTTTTTGTTTACATAGCCATATATGGTAAAATCACCATATCGCGTAGGAAGATTCGCACTTGTCACACGCTCCATCAGTTCACATATATACATTTTCCATCCTCTGCCTGGTTTTTGCCCGCAATCGCGCTATGTCGATTAATAATTACTTTCACAATCATACATTATTTTTCTTTCTGTAAGCCACAAGGTCTTTAATCGTTACCAACTTAATGCCGTACTCTTTTGCAAAAACAGCAAGCTTGGAACCCCGCATCATTGTGCCGTCATCGTCCATAATTTCGCAGCAAAGCCCTACTTCCGGAAGCCCGGCCAGCCGCACAAAATCAACAGTCGCTTCTGTGTGCCCGCACCTGACAAGCACGCCGCCATCCCTTGCCTCGAGCGGAAACATATGGCCGGGTCTTCGGAAATCCTCGGGCTTTGCGTCAAGCTCTGTGCACTTTATCGCTGTTAAGGAACGCTCAAAAGCAGAGATTCCTGTGCCTGTATCAACATGGTCAATGGTAACAGTAAAAGCTGTTGCGTGTGGATCAGTATTATTTTCTACCATTTGGGGAAGATCGAGCTTCTTAATCCATTTTGCAGCCATTGGCATACAGATAAGCCCCTTTCCTTTGCTTGCCATAAAATTAATAATCTGAGGCGTCGCATACTTTGCAGCGCAAATAAGGTCTCCTTCGTTTTCCCTCTCCGGGTCATCTGTAACGATAATCATTTTGCCGTCTTTTATATCCGTTATTGCTTCCTCAATAGTGCTAAATGACATTTCTCCTCTCCTTTAAAAACTTTTTTAAAAACCATGTTTTTTTAAAAAATCAATATCTACATTACTCTGTTTTTTTGCGGCAGCAAGTCCTCCGGCAAGATCGCCGTTGCCTGCATTTATAAACTTGTAAACATATTTTCCGATCATGTCGCATTCAAGATTAACAAGATCGCCCCTGTTTTTCTTAAGCAGAGAAGTTACTTTTACGGTATGCGGAATAAGCGATACAGAAAAGCTATCCTCTCCCAGCTCTGCAACTGTAAGGCTTATGCCGTCTATTGCAACAGACCCTTTGTCTACAATATATTTTAGAATTTCGGATGCTGTATTGATTTTAACCCAGACTGCATTATCTTCCTGTTTAATATCTGAAATAGTGCCAGTGCCATCAATATGGCCTGATACCATGTGCCCGCCGAATCGCCCGTCCGCACGCATGGCTCGTTCGAGATTAACAATCTCGCCTGGTTTAAGATTTGCAAAAGCGCTAAACCTCAATGTCTGAGGCATAACATCTGCAACAAAGCTATCCGAAGAAATAGCTGCTGCAGTAAGACAAACCCCGCTTACAGAAACACTGTCGCCGATCTTTAAGTCATCAAGCACAATATTTGCTTCTATTGTGAGCTTTACTGACTTCGCTCCGGGCTGAATCGATTTTACTTTTCCTGTTTCTTCGACTATACCTGTGAACATTCCGCCTCCCTGGCTTCGGCTATTCCTGTAAACACTCTGTTTCCCCCACTTCATATTCAAGCAGAACATCTTCGCCTATTGCGCTAACGTTAGTCAGCTTTAGTGCGATAGCGTCTGAGATATTTTTTATACCCAGACCTTCTACAGGAGAAAGACTCTCTTTGCCGCCAAATATTTTTGCTCCAATATATATGTGCAATTTGCGGACAATCCCTTGCTCTAGCGCGCTGTAGTTTAAAGTTCCGCCTCCTTCAAGAAGAATACTGTCGATTCCAAGTTCTCCAAGCTGCTGCATTAAGTCTTCCAGATCAAGTTTCGAATCCCTTATTTTTGTTTCGAGCACCCGGATTCCCAAAGCTTCGAGTTGCGTTTTCTTTGTATTCCTGCAAACACCCGAAGCCCCGGAAGCATCGCCAGAAGCAGCAGAAACCCAATTAAGTGAAGCTGTAGCCGGCGCTTGCCCTTGTCCGCTATCGCGTTCGCGGCATCCGTACCCGCAAGCGGCACTCGCTTTGCGCGTGCTTTGCACGTGTCGCTGCGCCGAGCACGGCGTCCGTGCCGTTGCCACAATAGTAGGAACTGTTCTTGCAGTTTGGACAATCCTTGAATCCAGCGGTATTCTTAGAGAAGTATCGCAAATAATCCTTACAGGATTTCTACCCTCTGTCTTGCGCTTGCCTGTCTCCATTTCCGCTGCCCCGCCCGGCAACCTGTCCGCCGCCCTATCCGAGAGCCTGCACGTAAGCAAAGGATCATCTGCAAGAACAGTTCCAGTGCCAACCATAATTGCAGACAACTCACCCCGCGTCCTATGAGTCGAAGTGCGCGCCAATTCTCCTGTTATCCACTGCGACTGCCCACCGCTTGTAGCAATTTTGCCATCAGCACTCATTGCATATTTCATAACCACATATGGTTTTTTTGTTCTTGTATAATAAAAAAATATTTCGTTTAAATCCCTGCATTCTTTTTCAAGGATCCCTGTCTCAACCTCAATTCCGTGAGCCTTTAAAATCTCGATCCCTTTTCCGCTAACAAGAGCATTAGGGTCAATGCACCCAATCACAACTTTTGAGATTTTACTCGCGATTATAGCATCTGTGCACGGAGCAGTTTTCCCATGATGACAGCACGGCTCAAGAGTAACGTACAATGTTGCGCCAGCTGCATCGCTGCTGCAACAAGCACTTAATGCCTCTATCTCCGCATGAGCGCCGCCATACTTTGCGTGAAACCCCTGCCCTATGATTCTTTCATCTTTTACAATTACAGCGCCAACCATAGGGTTAGGATTAACTCTTCCCTTGCCCTTAGCTGCAAGCTCCAAAGCAATTTGCATATATTTTTCATACATTGCAAAACTCATCAATACACCTTCGCGCAACGTTCTTCAGCAGCAGGCAACAAAAAAGCTCCGGAACATAGATATATCCCAGAGCTTCTGCATATTATAAATGCGTCAATCTTCTTTCATCCAGACTCTGACTGTCGGCTTCGGAATCACACCGAATCTGCCTTTTGGCTCGTGGGCTTTACCACCGGTAGGGACTTTCACCCTGCCCTGAAGAATTTAATATTTGACCTCGAAAGCCACATTTTTGCTGCTTTCAAAGCGAAAAAATGTTATCCATCCACAAAAAATGTGGATAAACAGTATTATTTATCTGCGTTTAATATATAAAAAACCTGATTTTATGTCAATTGTTTTTGATAGTTTTTGCACGTCAAACGCATGAATTGTGCTATCTTCTTACAAGGCAAAGAATTACAAAATACATAGGTTTAATGCAATGTCAGCTAAGTCTTTATCCTGTAATGAATTACAAAATTTCATGCGTTTGGCGTGTTAATACTTCTCTATCCTCTTGTTCCATTTCTATCTTAAGGCCTGATATTTAACTGTATAATACATAGCTTCATATTTCAAGAGCTTTTTATAATCCTTTCGCAATAAAGGGTACGCTTCGCGACCACCAGGCAGCTTGCCCGCGGCACTCGGCTCCTAAGGCAGGGAACCGCTGATTTATCCAATCGAGAATTGCAAAGCATCCCGAACGGGGCTTGCTTTACCTTATTTCCGAATGAAGCGAGTGTAGCGGGCGGGCTTGCACGCACATTACCGAGCGAATAAGGAAACGCAGCTTTGCTGCGGTATCCTTTTTTCGCAGCCGATGTTTTTTTCGACCGAGCGCAGTCTGCTTTGCAGTGCCGCAGTTTTCTGCAAGAAAACAAGAAAAATATGGATAGAGTCAAATCTAATCAGCGATTCCATAGGTTAATAAAACAGACAGGCTTTCCCCAATCCACTGCAAAACCTTTAAAGTGATAGGTCAAAATGAGTAATTTATCTTTTAGACAAAGTTCGATTTTTCATAAAGGATTTCTGGGTCTAAATCAATTCCATTTGGCCAGCCTATAGTATCAAATGATATTTTAACCATTTTGAAAAAGTTTTTATCTTGTAGTGTTTTAAACATTTATGGGTGCCTTTTCATATAGCGGGCAATTAAAAAAAGAGATATACCATATTTTTATAATATAGGTATAATGAATATAAGAGAAAAATATATAATTATGAAGGTAGAGCTAAACAGCACGGCAAGAAAACAGTTTCACCGATTGAATGAGCCATATCTAAGCCGCATAACTGCCGCCCTTGATAAACTGGAAAGAGAGCCGCTTGGAAGGAGACATTAAAAAACTGCAAGGCCGGGACGGATACCGTGTTGTTGTTGGAGACTATCGAATACTTTTTGACATAGAAAAAAATAGAATTGACGTTTTCAAAATAGCTCATAGAGGGCAAGTATACAGGGAGAAGTAAAAAATGGACGCTATCACAATAAGACGAGAGTTAAAACAATATATTGACAAAATACCGGAAAGCAACCTTGAAATAGTACGCCCAATGCTTTCTTTTCTTGCCATGAAGCAAGACGATAGGCTTGTTATTGAGACAAATTTAACTGCAAGCGAAAAAGCAGTTATTAAGGCAGGGCGTAAAGAGCGCAAAGAACATCCGGAAAACTTTACTTCATGGGCAGCCATAAAAGCTGAATCAATAAACCAGAAAAAAACTAAAAAATAGGGGGAACCCCTTCTGATTCCCCCTAAAAAAGGTGTAGGACTTGGTCCCGGGTGTGTCTTACGACTCTTCGGTAACCCATGCATCCACATGGATACACCTCTAATAGAAGTATAACTTATATCCATTTTTTTATCAAGAAAAAAAAGAGCCGGCAAAAAGCCGGCTCTTAAAACACGAGGTTAACCCCGCCAAATATTAAACACTAGAAGCTAGCGTTAACTCCAACACAGAGTCTTTTTTCAAAGAATTTTGAATCAAATTTCCAAATCCGCAGTTACTAGTAATATGAAAAGACAAACATCAAAGTATAAGAAATACAAAGACAGCGTGTTCTGTATGCTGTTTTCTGACCAAAACAAACTAAGGGAGCTTTATAATACCATTACTGGCTCTTCTTACAGCAAAGAAACCCCAATGACCATTAACACATTACAGGAAACCTTAGGCATAGGCTTAAAGAATGATATATCCTTTACCATTGGCGACAAAACCATTGTCCTGATAGAGCATCAGTCAACTATTAATCCCAATATGCCTATTAGATTTTTGTTATACGTAGCAGCTCTGTATGAGAAAATGATTCTCCGCAAAGAACTCTATGCAGAGCGGGGACTTGAGCTCCCAAATCCCGAGTTTTATTTGTTTTACAATGGCAAAGCGCCATATCCGGAAGAAACAACATTGCGTCTTTCTCAAGCATTTAAAAAAAGAGCTGGGATAGAAGAAGGTATACCGGATGTTGTCGAAACAAATATAAATTTTTGTACAAATCTCCAGTATAATCTCGAACTTGAGGTTAAAGTGTATAATATTAACCTTGGACATAACAAGAGGCTCATGGCAAAAAATCGCGATTTGGGAGAGTTTGCAAAATTCGTTGAAATTGTAAGGGAGAAGCAGGCAGGCTTAACCAAAAAAGAAGAGCTTGAGGAAGCTTTTCGGCTTGCCATTAAGGAATGCATAGAACATAATATATTAAGAAAGTTTCTTGAAACCCACGGGGAGGAAGTTATGAAAAGCCTATTGAAAATAACCAGAGAGGAATATATTGAGCTGCGCCTGGAGTCTGCGCGTGAAATTGGCAAGGAAGAAGGGCTTGCCAAGGCAAAACTCGAAACAGCGCGAAAACTCAAGACTATGAGACTTTCTTTATCGCAAATTGCAGAGGCAACGGGACTTCCCATCGAAGAAGTAGAGAAGTTATGAAAAGCCTATTGAAAATAACCAGAGAAGAGTATATCGAACTGCGCCTGGAATCTGCGCGTGAAATTGGCAAGGAAGAAGGGCTTGCCGAAGGCAGAGAAAAATTGCTCGAAACAGCTCGAAAATTCAAAGCTATGGGACTTTCGCTTGAACAAATAGCTGAAGGAGTTGGACTTCCCATCGAAGAAGTAGAGAAGTTATGAAAAGTCTATTGAAAATAGCCAGAGAGGAATATATTGAGCTGCGCCTGGAGTCTGCGCGTGAAATTGGCAAGGAAGATAGGCTTGCGCGCCCAATTTGGAAATAACACAGACGAAGAAATATACTGCCATATTCTTATAATATAGGTTATAATGAACACAAGGGGAGATATAGCCATGAACGAATATGAAATTATGCTTATATGGGACGACGAAGCACGGGTATGGATAGCTATAAACGATGATATACCGCTCACCCTTGAAAACGGTTCTCTTGATCTTCTTATTGAGCGAGTAAGACTTGCTACTCCAGAAATACTGGAATTAAACAACAAAGAATATCAAAATGTATACCTTAATTTTTCTATTAAGAAACGTGCTAAGGTTATAGCCTAATGGCAGAATATGAAAAAAAGGTGCGTAAAATCCTTAAAGAAAACGGCTGCTATTTTGTACGTCACGGCAAGGGTAGCCATGATATATGGCATAGCCCTGTAAATAATCATTCTTTCCCAGTACCAACTAAAATAAATGTATAAAACATTTTGTTTGTCTCCTCACTCGGTCACACCCGCAAGGGGTACTTTGTGTGCAAACTTTGTTTGCCCGCGACCCTCGTTACGTCAACAAATAAAAGCAAGATTTACTGCGAACAGCATTATAAAACAAGCAGGCATCAGTTATCATTTTTAGTACACGACACAAAGAACTAAAAAAAGAGGGGCGCAAGCCCCTCTTAAACGTGAGCCGAAGCTCATAAAATATTAAACACTAGAAGCTAGCGTTAACTCCAAAGAAGATTGCGCCTGTATTCAAAGCTGCTGCCCGACTGCGACCTATAATTTGTCCAAGATCGTTGCTTGCAACACCGCCAAGTCCCCAAGTATCGGATGCATAAGCGCCGTTAGCATCTTCGTTAAGAAATACATAACCAAAAGCATAAGTAACTCTGCCTGGTCTTAATCTAACTCCAAATTCTGCTCCAAGAAATACTTCGTCATTAGCTAGAAATTCTGAATAGTTGCCAAAAGCAAACTTAGCCCCAGCCTGTAGAGTAAAGAAGTTCGTAAAATTATAAGCAAAAGATACAGCAAGTTTTCCTAATCCCATGTCGTCGTCCGGACCTACATTAGGTATGCCCAAGAAAGCAACGCCAAAAGTTGCACCCATAGCAGAGAAATCTGCCAATGCTTTAAAAGCAGCTAACCAATCATTATCTGGGTTAAAAACTCCATTACCCCAATGATTGCCACCCCAGTTAGCAGCATTTCGCATATCAAGAACACCGCCAATTCTAAGGTTCATGTCGTCTGCAACTTCCATTGCAAATTGTGCTTCTACACCAAAAGCCCTGTGGTCTTCATCACCATCCTGGATAAAGAAAGCTTCGAGCCATAAAGGTACATCTATTGCGTTAAAATCAAAGCCTACTCCGCCAAGAAAACCAAACACATGGCTATCATTGTCTCTAAATGCATAAGCGCTGCCTGCGATATATGGTCTTACAAGACCGTCTGCAATAGTTAAATCCAGTCTTCCGCCAAGGTTTCTGGTAATACCTAGCTCCTGGCTGCCTGTAGCCCAAATTGTGTAACCGCCGACTCTACTAAATGTTGTAAATGCATTCATCCCAACAGTAGTTGCAAGACCTACAGTGTCTTCGAATCCAAAAAACCTTGCCCAGTTTGTTCTTACTGTAGCAGCATGAAGAGCCATAGCATACTTCATATCATGAGCACCAGAGTCAGCAAATGTCCTCCCAGGAGTAAGCATAGGAATAGCACCACCATACACATTGTTAGTACCAAGTTCCTCTCTATTCCTATCTGCTCTTAGTTCCAGTCTAAGAGTGTTGTACTCATCGATATTAGAGCTAAAAATCAGCCTGGCTCTGTCCAGCCTTCCAACATAGTGGTTATCAATTACATCGCCAAAAACGCCCATCCTCATGGTGCCGGTAACTGTAGGACTTGCCACAGCAGGAGCTATTACAAAAACTGCAAGAGCTACTACTAAAATAAATTTTAATTTCATTATTATTCTCCTTTCAAAATTTAGGGTAAAAGCCTATGACTTTCATATTCCCTTCTAGTAAAAATAATTTCAATTAATTATAGCAACACTATTTTTGCACGTCAAGAAAAAATTTTGCAAATTCTTTGAATTTTTGTAACAAATTTGAACCATCGAGACAGGTTTGGGGTACGCCAATGCTTCGCATGACCCTGCGCTAGTTTCGCGGCGTCCATGCCGCAAGGCGCTAAGACACAAGGTTTTGCTGTTTATTAAGCTTTTTAGCACAATTAGGTTAGCATGACCCTGCGCTAGTTTCGCGGCGTCCATGCCGCTGCGCAGGGATGCGGCGTCCATGCCGCAAGGCACTAAGGGCACAATTTGGTTCGCACGAAGGCACGAAGTCGCCATTGAGTCGTGCATATAGGCACAAAGTTTTGCTGCTTTTCAAGTTTTGCTTGACTTTTGGTCATTTTTAGATGATAGTGAAGATGTATCGTCAAGAGCGGAAAATCGCTTTCCGGCGGATGCGGGGTTTCCCGCATGACTGATGGACGTGTTTGCGTCGTCCGACGATTTAGCCCATATACTTTGTAATTGAGTATATGGGCTTTTTTTATTTACAAAGTATGTTTTGTGGATAACAATCTTGCCTTCGTCTGTGGTATCAACACTTACTACTGCTGTATCATATTTTTCATGCTTTTTTATGAAAACAAGGGAATTTCTAGAAGGTTTTCTATTATCTAACTTTACATCATCTGGATTAGATAAAATATCTGGAATTTTTTGATACTCCACGGCATCTACTTCCGGATGATGGTTGACTGCATGGTCTATAAAATATCCTTTGCCGGAATAGACTGTTTGATTAGTAATATCATCGCCTAAATATTTGAGATATTTGAGAGGAATTGCGGCAATGGGTTCATATTCATTGCCAAACAAGGCAAATATTTCTTTTCTCGTTTTTCCTTTTGCCTGCAATAGGTTTTTAGGCGCCAACCATTCGGAGATTTGCTTTTTCCAGTCGATAACAGCCTGCGACTTTTCTTCTAGTCGCGATATATTAAAAATATGATTATACTTTGATGTTTGTTTTTTCATGCTTATCTAAACTGCGGATTTGGAATTTTGATTCAAAATAAAAGGTGTTATTTTAGCCATCTGGCATTAATAGGAGCCTATCATATATTTTGTGTAAATGACAAAATATATGATAGGCTCATAGTAGGTTCTTATTTGACTCTAATCAGTGCTTCCATATTTTTTCTCGTTTTCTTGCAGAAAACTGCGAAAAAAGGATAATAATGTATTGCTGATTTATTCTCGATTGAATAAATCAGCGGTTTCCTAAACAATGGTTATTTAATTTCGTATTGCAAAAAAAACTATATTTGTATAGCCTTATAATATGATTAACAACTTTGCGAATTCTCCGGAGAACAAAATTCTTAAGTTCTCTACTGTTAATAAAAACCTATCCGGTCATATCCCGGGTCATGCTGGAATTGGGGCTTCAGATAAGAAAAATCAGATAGTAATAAACGCCGCTACTCTTACAGGGCTCGATAAAATGCCGGTCGATATTTTCGATGGTGTATATTTAGGCAAAGCTTTCAAAAATGCGCTTATTTTATGTATCGATACTCGTAATTTTAGCAAGTTTTTATCTACCAACCCAGAAGAGGTTGTTTATAAGCTTATCAGGGAATTCACGACAAACCTCCTTGCTTGTATCAATCACTTTGGATCCGGCTGCTCATATTACAAACTTACGGGAGACGGAGCCATAATAATTTGGGAGGAAACCACTAAAAACTCAGTAAATGAAGCAATTTCTATATTTAACAACTATAACGAATTCTTAAGCGAAGATTTGTTTAAGCCATTTCCATGTTTGGGATTGGCAGGAGCGCTTGTTAATGAAGAGATATTCAAATACGAAATATCTGCCGAGATATCGCAGCTTAAGTACCGCGATTATGTTGGCTATGGCATTAATCTTGCCTGCAGGTTACAGACTTTGGCTGGGATTAACAAACTAATATTAAATGACTCCATTGCAAAATCCGGGTTCGTATCGGTCAAGGTCGATGAATCGCCGGAAATTCTAAACCAGTTACGCTGTTTAAAGGGTCTAAAAAAAGAAGACCGCCTGACTGCACTGTTTTATAACAAAAAATAAACTAGTATATTATGGAAGACAAACTCAAAAGGCACCACGAAAATCGCTCTCTTTTCCATTTAGAACGCCCGCGAATAAACCGATTGTTCACAGAAGCTGTGCGTCATCCGCTGGTTGTTGTATGCGCTGGAACAGGCTACGGCAAGACCAGCGCAGTTGCTGACTTTGCGCAGGAGTACAAGACAGCAACAATATGGATACAGCTTTCCGAACGCGATAATGCGGGGGGGCGGTTTTGGGAAAACTATACTTATTCTCTTGCGCAAATTAATGTGCCTTTTGCCAAAGCAGCTGGCAAGCTTGGTTTTCCGGATACCAGAGACAAAAAAAATAAATACATGTCCCTGGTGCATGATCTTGCTGAGATTAAACGGCGAGTTATTGTTTTTGATGATTTTCATTTTATCGAAAATCCTTCTATAATTCATTTTATCGAAGAGTGTGTCTCCCATAATATGCCCGGAACTTCGATAGTTATAATTTCCCGCTCCACCCCATCCATCAATATTGCAAGCCTTGTTTCCAAAGACCGGATATTCAACATAAGTGAAAACGATTTGCGCTTTACAGAAAATGAACTTGCTCAATATTTCCAAAAGCTAAATATTCCTCTTCAGGCAGATTGTCTGCACGGAATCATGCAGGATACAGAAGGCTGGGTCTTTGCAATAAACCTTATCGCACGGTCGTATCAAAAAGCGCCGGGTTACGAAGGCTATTTGCGCAATGCCATGAAGACGAGTATCTTCCGGCTAATGGAAACAGAAATTTGGGATGGGGTCTCCGTCCGGCTGCAGAATTTTTTGGTGCGTCTCTCCCTTATTGGTCACCTCTCTTTTGAACTTATTGATCTTCTGGCAGAAAATGACGATAGCCTTATTGCCGAGCTGGAAAAGCAAAGCGCGTATGTGCGCAGGGACAGCTATATAAATGCATATCTTATCCACCATCTGTTATTGGAATTTCTCTCTGAAAGACAAGAGCTCCTCTCGGCGGAAGAAAAGCGGAAAACCTACTTAATTGCCGGTGATTGGTGCAGCAAGAATTATTTTAAGATAGATGCTCTCTCTTATTATGAAAAAGCAGGAAGCTACAGCTCTATAGTATCTATTTTTTTTGCGTTACCTGCTCAAATACCTGCGGACATTGCGCAATATGCAATAAAAATTTTTGAAAGAGCTCCTTCGGAGGTTTTTGATACAGTGGAATTCCTTGCTATAATGCACTTGCGCTGCTATATGTGCCTGGGGCTCTGGCAAAAATCGCTTGAGCTGGCAGAATATTATGAGGCAAAATTCATCAAACTGCCAAAAAATAGCCTTTTCAGGAAGCGCACTTTGGGCGGTCTCTATTACTGCTGGGGTTTTCTGCGCCTTTTAGTGAGCCTAACAGACGACAACTTTGATTTTGACCTTTACTTTGAAAAATATTACAACTGCCTTTTGGGACCTACAGATCCCAGCAAATACGCGAATCGCTGCCCGGGAGCATGGATCTGCGGCGTTGGCACTCCCAAAAAAGGGGCTATTGAAAAATTTATCGGTGCATTAACCCGCGCATCTAACTTTATCTCGCTCTGCTTTAATAACATTGAAACAGGAGAGAGCGAGCTGGCAAAGGGAGAGCTAAAGTTTTACCAGGGAGATTTACGCGAAGCAGAAAAATTTATTGCTCTTGCTTTCTCCCTTGCAGCAAAGCACAAACAGTTTGAGTTTGCACACAGGGCTTTGCTTTATACTTTGCGAATAAGCTTTGCGCAAGGGGATTTTGAAAATGCAGAAATGGCGCTGAAAGAAACAAAAAATCAGTTGGATGAAAATGAATATACTCATCGTTATATCAATTACGATATTTCTCTTGCATGGTATTACTATGCTCTGGACCTGCCGGAAAATGTGCCTGCCTGGCTTAAAGAAAATTTTTCTTCCTATGACCATGCTGCTTTTACTGAAAATTTTGGGAATCAGCTAAAAGCGCGCTTTTGTTATATGACAAGAAACTTTTCTCCTCTTCTTGCGTATATTCAGGAAATGAAGCAGCGGGAGTCGTTTCTCTTTGGCAGGATAGAAATGCTGGCAATGGAAGCTTGTGTGCATTATAAACTGAAGGACAAAAAAAAAGCTTTTGCTGCTCTGCTGGAGGCTTATAAGGCAGCAGAGCCTAATGATATTGTGATGCCTTTTATTGAACTGGGCAAAGATATGCGCACTCTTACTTCTGCGGCAGCAAAGGAAGGCGGCGCTGCTGTTGCCGCGGCGCCGAATATTGCTGGAACAGAAATAAATCCACATCTAAATCTTCGGCATACAGCTTCGGCTATCCCAAAAGCATGGCTGGAAAAAATCAACCGAAAAGCCGCGACCTATGCCAAACGCCAGGCTCATGTAGTTACAGAATACAAGCAGGTCAAGCATATTACAGACAATATCGCTCTATCGACAAGGGAGACCGAAATCCTCCTGGATCTTTCCCACGGTCTTTCGCGTGCAGAAATTGCAGAAAACCACAACCTTTCGATTAATACTGTAAAAATGGTGATCAACATGATCTACTCAAAAGCAGGCGCTAAAAACCTGGCAGACCTAATTCGCATCGCTGTGGAAAAAAAACTAATCTAAGAAATTCCACCACCCGTCGGCTTTGCCGACCGCGTTATCGCCCGGCTTGCGGCTGTTGCGATTCGCCAGAGTCCTCGCTGACACTGCGGATGGCTCACGCACCAGCTGCAAGCTTACCTTGGAAAGAGTGGTATGGTCGTGTATTGGAATGGGATTTTGAGCACATCCAAAAAACTTAGTGCCGCTGTGCCTTTGTGCGCGGTATAACTACAAACCTATCTCATCAGCCTGTCAAAAAGGGTGTATTTTGCGACCCGCTTTTTTCACTTTAAGGTATTCTGCACATTTTTATAAAGATGATAATTGAAATTGATGATATAAAGCGCCTGAAGGAAGGGCGGAGAATACAGCCGGCGCGTTGACCGCTGCTTTGAACGAAAAAGCGAATTAGGAAACAGCTGATTAGAATCAAATAGAACCTGCTATTAATTTTTTAAAATGGTAGGTTCTTAATCAGCAATTCCTTAGATTCGCAAAGGAGATCAAAGGAGATTTATGAAACCCGCAATAAAAACTGCTTCCCTTGACGGGCTTAAAAAAATGCCGATCGATCTTTTCGATGGCATATATTTAAACAAAGTCTGTAAAAATGCGCTTATTCTATGCGTCGATATTCGTAATTTTAGCAATTTTTTATCATCCCAGACAAGCGATGCCATTTGCAAGCTTATTAAGGAATTTACAACAAACTTTTTGGCTTGTATAAATCATTTTGGACATGGCTGCTCATATTACAAGCTTATGGGAGACGGCGCGCTCGTTATTTGGGACAAGAACGATAAATATTCGACAGAGGAAGCGCTTGCCATATTTAATACATACACAGATTTCTTAACTAAAGATTTATTTAAGTCATACCCGGATATGGGGCTGGCAGGAGCGCTTGTTAATGAACAGGTGTTTAAGTACGAAATATCTGCCGAGATATCGCAGCTCAAGTACCGCGATTATATTGGATATGGTATTAACCTTGCCTGCAGATTGCAGTCGGCAGCCAGCATCAACAATTTGATATTAAATGCCTCTGCTGCAAAATTAGGCTTTGTACCGGTTAGGGTTGATGACTCGCCGGAGACTATAAAAAAGCTGCACGGAATAAAAGGGTTAAAAAAAGAAGATTACGAACATGCGCTGTTTTATAACAAAAAATAAATGGTATTACGCGCAAAGCGACCGCCAGGCAGCTTGTCCGCGGTTCTCGCTTTGTCGGTAAATAAGGTGGGTTTTGCGACCGGGTTTTTTCAGATTAAGGTATTTTGCGGTTTTTAATAAAGATGATAATTGAAATTGATGATATAAAGCGCCCGCAAGGAGGGGGCGCAGAAAACAGCCGGCGCGTTGGCCGCTGCTTTTCCTGCAGGCAATTGCTGGTGTTTGCAGAGAAAAATTTGAAGAGGCGGATTTCCGCCAAAGGAGATTTGCATGAAAATCAAAATTAAATTAAGTCTATTGGTGATCGCTATCATGGCAGTAGCTATCACTGGAATTGCCGCGTTGCTTTTAAACAAGGCTTCCGGCATCAGCACGGATTTAAGTCTCCGCGGAATCCAATATTTGGCCAGCCAGCAAGCCGAATATTGGAAAGGCAGAGAAGAAGGGTATCTTCGGGCGTTGCGCACCATTGCAAACGTAATGTCAAATTATGAGAATTTGCCGCCAGCGGAGCGCCGGGACCGTTTTGACGATATGCTCAAGAGCACCTTGGTTTCAGAACCTGATATGATTACTGTCTATTCGATTTGGAAACCCAATGCTCTTGACAATATGGATGCTCATTTTATAGGGCGGGCAGGCTCCGGCGCATCGGGGCAGTATGCAATGGCTTTCAGCAGGGAAACCGGCGAAATCCTGGGCAGAGCCAGTACAGATATAGATGCCACTATGACTTTTTTTAACGGCGGCAGTTCGAAAAACGACAGAGTAGAACATCCTTTTGCCAGAAATATAAACGGGACCAGTGCATACCTGATCAGGTTCATGGTTCCCATCACCAATCCCCAAACCAATGAAACTGTAGGAGCTGTCGGCTGCCTCATAAATATCGCCCCAATCCAGCCTGTATTGGAAAAAACAATCATGGAACACGAAGAAATCGCCATAATGATAATTTATTCCGGCAATGGATTTATTTTAGCGCATTTTCTTCCTGATAGAATTGGCAAAAAGCTGATCGATGTAGATAAAGAATTCGGCAAGAATATTCAGCTTGCATACCAGGCTGTGCTTGAAGGAAAAGGATATAGAGACAGCGCGTATGATCCTACTCTTGATACCAACATAGAGCTCGTTATACAGCCAGTACAGATTGGCAGCTCAGACACAACATGGTCAATAATGATCGGAACCACAGAAGAGTATGTTCAAGCCGAGGTACGAACCATAAGCAAATTTACCATAGTTTTGGCGCTAATAGCTATTTTGATAACAGCAGTTATTGTTTTTATAGTTCTTGCCTATGTTACCAAACCTATTGTCTCGGTAACAGATACTCTTAAAGATATTTCCGAAGGCGACGGAGACCTTACGCGGGCTATTCCGGAAAAAGGCAACGATGAGATCGCAGACATGTCGCGTTACTTTAACAAAACCATGGAGAAGATCAAACACCTTGTCGGCACCATTAAAGAGCAGACAGTAATAATGATGGACACCGGCAATGAACTGGCCGCAAACATGACCCAAACTGCTGCAGCGGTTAACGAGATTACCGCCAATACCCAGAATATCAAAAGCAAAATGCTCAGTCAAAGCGCGTCTGTAACCCAGACCAGCGCTACTATGGAGCAGATTACCGACAATATCGGCAAGCTGAACGGATATGTGGAAAACCAGGCAGCCAGCGTAGCTCAGTCATCTTCTGCCATAGAAGAAATGCTTGCCAACATTCAGTTCGTAACCCAAACCCTCATTAAAAACAGCGGCAGCGTGAGCAAACTTTCTTCCGACTCTGAGGTGGGCAGCGCAAGTTTGCATACTGTAGCAGCGGACATTCAGAAAATAGCTATGGAGTCCGAAGGTCTTTTGGAAATCAACTCTGTAATGCAAAAGATTGCCAGCCAGACAAATCTTCTTTCGATGAACGCGGCCATCGAAGCAGCGCACGCAGGAGAAGCAGGCAAAGGCTTCGCTGTTGTGGCTGACGAAATCCGGCAGCTTGCCGAAAGTTCCAGCGCACAGTCCAAGACCACAAGCGCGGTTTTGAAGAAGATAAAGGAATCCATCGACAAGATTAAAGAGTCTACAGGCAATGTGCTTGAGAAGTTCGAGGCTATTAATTCAGGCGTAAAAACTGTATCTGAGCAGGAAGAGGTTATTCGCAGCGCAATGGAAGAGCAGAGCGAGGGAAGCAAGCAAATCCTTGAAGCAGTCGGTCAGCTCAATGAGATTACCGGACAGGTCAAAGGCGGTTCAATAGAAATGTTTAACGGCAGCAAGGAGGTTTCTCAGGAAAGCAAAAACCTGGAAATTGTAACCCAGGATATTACTGATGGCATTAATGAAATGGCATCAGGAGCGCAGCAAATAAATATCGCAGTAACCAGAGTCAATGAAATAAGTGTAAAAAACAAGGAAAACATTGATCTCCTGGTAAAGGAGGTGGAACGATTTAAAATCGCATAATGACTGCCTAGCCGAGATTCATAACAGGCATTACAGTCTGCTAGATTCTGGCTAGCTCTCTTGAAAAAAATTGGCAATTATTACCTTAAGAGCAGCTTTCGTGTGAAAGCTGCTCTTTTTTTGCCCGGTGTTTTGGTCTGTACAGAGCAGGGTGTGGTATAATGCTGCCTGGAAAACCGACTATCGGTATGTCCAGAGAGCTGCTCAAAGGCATTTTAGAGAAAAATTTTATGCCTTGGTGCGAACCATATCGCGATATAACCATCAATCGGTAAATTTACATGTATATAAAAAAATCCCCTTCGCCAGCGAAGGGGTGGCTTGCGGCAATGCCGCAAGACGGGGTAGTGAAATCTACCTTTTGATCGAATAAAAAGTTTTTATGCCAGGATAAGTTGCCGTATCTCCAAGCATCTCTTCGATTCTCAAGAGCTGGTTATATTTCGCAGTTCTGTCTGATCTGCAAAGAGAACCGGTTTTTATCTGCCCTGTCCCAAGCGCAACAGCAAGGTCTGCAATAAAGCTGTCTTCTGTTTCCCCGCTTCTGTGCGAAGCAATCGACGTATAGCGCGCTCTTTTCGCCATTTCAACAGCTTCAAAAGTTTCCGTAAGCGTACCAATCTGGTTAACTTTTATAAGAATAGAGTTTGCAACACCCATCTCAATACCCCTGGAAAGCCTTTTGGTATTTGTTACAAAAAGGTCGTCGCCAACAATTTGAACCCTGCTGCCAACTTTATCTGTAAGCATCTTCCAGCCATCCCAATCATCCTCTGCCATACCATCTTCAATAGAAATAATAGGATACTTATTGCACCACCCTGTCCAGTAATCTGCAAGCTGGGATGAAGTTAGCTCTTCTTTTGTAGACCACTTAAGAACATATTTGTTTTTGCTTTTGTCGTATAACTCACTTGCAGCAGGGTCGAGCGCCAGATAAATATCTTCGCCCGGTCTGTAGCCAGCTTTTTCGATGCTCTGCATGATTATTTCGCAAGCTTCTTCGTTGGACTTTAAATCCGGCGCAAAGCCGCCCTCATCGCCAACTGCTGTTGAGTATTTTTTATCTTTTAAAATCGACTTTAGGTTATGGAAAACTTCAGTTATCATCCTAAGCCCTTCGCTGAAAGATTCAGCGCCTGTAGGCATTATCATGAACTCCTGAAAGTCTACACAATTGTCTGAGTGCGCTCCGCCGTTTATAATATTTGCCATTGGAACAGGAAGCGTGCAAGCGTGGTAAGGTCCAAGGTATTTATATAGAGGCACACCCTGATGTTCAGCAGCAGCCCGCGCAACAGCCATTGATACGCCAAGAATTGCATTTGCGCCAAGATTGTTCTTGTTTTCCGTGCCGTCAAGCTCAATCATTGTTCTGTCAATTTCAACCTGATCAAGCGCATCAAGACCCTCAAGCTCGGGCGCCAGTTTCTCATTAACATTTTCCACTGCTTTCAGAACACCTTTGCCCATGTACCGCTTTTTGTCGCCGTCTCTAAGCTCTACAGCTTCATATTCACCTGTAGATGCACCGGAAGGAACCGCAGCTCTTCCCATTGATCCGTCTTCAAGATAAACATCTACTTCTACAGTAGGATTACCCCTTGAATCAAGAATTTCTCTTGCTTCGATATACTCTATAAAACTCATTTAAAACTCCTTCTATACTGATGTTTTGCCCTGCATTTAAAAAATGATTAAAAAGTTGATATCTTTTTAACCTTTTAAATGACCTTTAATTTTTCAAGGATGGGCTCTATTTCTTCTATATAATACACCTTATCATATTTTTTTGCATCATATTTATTAAAAATCCCCAGGGGGTGGCGGTGGACTTTTAATTCATCAACAAGAATTACATTAGCGCCAAGAGAATGGAAAATATCTGTAAACTTTTTTACATCATCAATAAAAAGCACATCTTTTGCCTCAAGCCCAAGAAAATCAAGAACATTTGTAAATGCAGAGAGATGCGGCTTTCCAAAGTAGTTGTTAAAACACAGGTCAAAGATATTTGTAAAAAATTGGGAAATTTCAAGGTATTTCAGAATGTTTTTTGCATGGCGCGCCCATGAATTGGTAAAAATCGAGCAGGGCACTGTAATTTTCGAAAGCAAGTTAATCAAAGCAGGATTTTTCGGAAAAAAGTTTTCAAAATCCGTGGGGTGCGTAGCTGCAAGAAAAGGTTCCGGGTTATCAAGCCCTTTGGCATTTTGCAGCCATTCGAGCGTTGAGTTATGTTTTTTATCTCTGTTTGCTCTTAAAGATTTAGCCTCTTCAACAGAAACCCCAAGATACTCTGCCACAAAAATATTCATGCGCCGTATCATCTCTGCTTCAACGCCGGAAGAAGCAGGGTATAAAGTCTGGTCTGCATCAAAAAGAATATGTTTTACCAAGACAACACCGCGTTAATCCTCAAGTATAATAATCTCAACCCGGCGGTTTCTGGCTCGCCCCTCTTCTATGCTGTTATCCGCAGCCGGCTCGGTTCCGCCTTTGCCTGTAAAAAGAATTCTCTCTGCGCTTATACCGCTCTGCGTAAGAAGCCTGGCAATGCTTTCCGCTCTTTGCACAGAAAGCGTCATTTGGCTCTCTCTGGTGCCAACATCCGCAGTATGGCCTACAACAAGAAAAGTTCTGTCCGGAACTCTTCTCAAAATTGCAGCTATAACCTCTATTTTTTGATTTTCGCCCGGCAGCAGCTCGGCGCTGTCCGGAACAAAATGTATGTTACTGGTAGTTAAGGAGACCCCAATTTCTCTTTCGGTAATTTCGAAATCTTCGTTATCCAGCGTACTTTCGATTATAGAGTCCATAAGACCCCTTTTTACAACATCGCGCCTCATTGGAGTTACATCAGTGTACCATGTGTGAGAAAAGCCCTGTTTGGAAATAGTTAAACCTTCGAACGTATAAGTTTCGGTAATATTGTTCTGTATAAAAAAAGGCCGCGCGTCTTCTGTCCTAAGATAAATCGTAATTCTGTGCGTGCCGGAAACACTTTGCAAATTCTCATCACCGTACGGGTCATCCCCCATGCGGTACCGCAAAGCGTATTGCGCAGTTATTGCATGTACCTCTATCCCCTGAAAGTGCGTTATCCCGGTATATGTGTATTCCGCGATAATATTTAATCTTGTAAAATGCCCGGTCCTCAGCGGGTCTACGAAAAGCTCGCCTTCTGCTATCCATCTTTCTCCGGGTCTTACGCCCTGCATTTTCGGAAAAACAGGAAACCCAACGCGCAAAGGAAAATATGAGTTATCCGCTCTTTCAACACCGCCATGCAGGTCTACAGTAAAACTTCCGTTAACTATATTCTCTATTCTCCTAGCAACCGGTACCCCGCCCCTTTGCCGCGTTTCAAAAATAAAGGCTGTCCCTGCGAATTTTTTTTCATCCTCGGTTTGCGCAACAAGCGAATATCTTTCCCGCACTTCCCTAACCATATGCGCAATAAATCTATTATTTTCCCTTATACTTAGATTGTATACGGTTCTTGTCTGAAAGTTACCGGGATACATAAAAATCGGCGTAAACCTGCCTTCGCTGTCCACAGACGTTTGTGCATGAGAATACGCTATTACAATAAAGAATAGTATTGCGGCATGGATGCCGCGTCTTGCGCGCAGCACGAACGCAGTGTCTTGGCGCGCCGCGATCGAGACAAAAAGTCTTTTTGGGCTCATTTTACAATTAACCTAAAATACCTTTTTTTTCCGGCTTTTAGCATAATTTCTCCATCCCTTATATAGGAAGAATCAATTACAGCATCTACGCTTGATATTTTTTCTTCGGACACCACTGCTCCGCCCTGGGTTACCAGCCTTCTGGCTTCTGCTTTTGATTCACACAAAGTTGTTTTTGCAAAAAGGTCAATAACATTTATTCCTGCTGTTAATTCAAACTCCTGAATCTCTATCGACGGAATCGAAGATTTATCTCCGTCTGCTCCTCCGCCGAATGCAGCGCCTGCCGCTTCTTTTGCTTTTTCCGCCTCTTCTTCGCCATGTATTATCTTCGTTATCTCATAAGCAAGAATTTCTTTTGCCCTGTTTATTTCCTGGTCTTTAAGCTTTCCAAGTTCCCGAATTTCCTCGCCGGGCAAAAATGTATAAAGGTAAAGAAATTTTTCAACATCTGCATCTGCAACATTTCTCCAATACTGGAAAAATTCGTAAGGAGAAACAACATTAGGATCAAGAAAAAGAGCGCCTTTTTCTGTTTTTCCCATTTTCTTTCCATCCGAGCGCGTTACCAAAGGAAAAGTAAGTCCGACAACCTCTTTGCTATCCATTCTTCTTATAAGATCTGCGCCGGCAACAATATTCCCCCACTGATCATCTCCGCCTATCTGCATCTCGCAATTGTAATTTCTTCTTAAAACAAGAAAATCGTAAGATTGCAAAAGCTGGTAATTAAATTCAATAAACGAAAGCCCATGCTCAAGCCTGTTTTTATATGTCTCAAAACTAAGCATTCTGTTTACAGAAAAGTGGCAGCCAATCTCGCGCAAAAAATCTATATAGTTTAAATTCGTAAGCCAGTCTGCGTTATCTACAAGCATTGCTTTGTTTTCGCTAAAGTCTATAAACTTTTCTATTTGCTTTTTAATGCTTTGTGCATTTGCTTTTACTTCTTCGTTAGAGATGATTTTTCTCATCTCTATTTTGCCGGAAGGGTCTCCGATTCTTGCTGTTCCGCCGCCAACAAGAGCTATTGCCTTGTGCCCGGCTTTGCTCAAATGCGCCATTGCAAAAAGCGGGACAAGGTGTCCTGCGTGAAGAGTTGGTCCTGTTGGATCAAATCCGCAGTAAAATGTAAGCTGGCTGTTCGTAAGTTTGCTGTCGAGAAGCTCCAGGTTTGTACACTGTTTTACAAACCCGCGCTCCTGAAGCAGCGCTAAAACTTTATTCATTATTCCTCTCTCCTGTATTCCTTGTCTGCTTTTCTTATAAATTCAGGAATCTCTGCGACTTTCACCCTTACCTGCTCCATTGAATCCCTGTAACGCAGCGTTACTGTATTATCTTCTTTTGTCTGGTAGTCTATTGTAATGCAATATGGGGTACCAACTTCGTCTTGCCTTCTGTATCTTCTTCCTATTGCGCCGCCGTGGTCGTAAAAAGTTGTAAAATCTTCCCTAAGATCTTTCTCTATATTCTGCGCAAGCTCTGCAAGCCCGTCTTTTTTTACAAGCGGAAATACTCCAAGCTTTACAGGTGCAATTGCCGGGTGAAAGTGCATTACAACCCTTGTATCCCCTGCTTCGACTTCCTGCTCTTCGTAAGCATCCGAAAGAACAGCAAGAACAGTTCTTGTAAGCCCTGCTGATGTTTCAACAACGTAGGGGATATATTTTTTCTTTGTTTCTTCATCAAGATATGACTGATCTTTGCCGGAAAATTCCGAGTGGCGCGCAAGGTCGTAATCTGTTCTGTTGTGAATGCCTTCAAGCTCCTGCCAGCCCATTGGGAATTCATACTCAATGTCAAACGCAACTTTTGCGTAATGCGCAAGCTCTCCGGGACCATGCTGATGAAACCTAAGCTTGCTGTGCCGAACCCCAAGTTTTTTGTAATAATCCCAGCGCGCTTTTTTCCAGAATTCGAACCACTCATCATCTTCGCCCGGCGCAACAAAATACTGCATTTCCAATTGTTCAAACTCGCAGGTTCTGAATATAAAATTTTTAGTAGTTATCTCGTTTCTGAATGCTTTTCCAACCTGGGCAATGCCAAACGGCACTTTTACCCTGCTTGTCTGCACAACATTTTTGAAATTTACATAAATACCTTGCGCTGTTTCGGGGCGAAGATAAACAAGATTGCCGCCATCTTCAACAGGACCCATAAATGTTTTAAACATAAGGTTGAATTTTCTGGAGTCTGTAAGCTCACCATTGCACTCCGGGCATTTTTTTGCAGCTGCATTTTCCTGGGGAATCTTGTCTTCCCGAAACCTCTGCTTGCATTTTTTGCAATCCACAAGCGGGTCTGTAAAATTTTCAACGTGACCCGATGCTTCCCAAACCCTTGGGTGCATCATAATTGCCGCATCAATTCCTACAATATTTTCATGAACTCTGGTCATCTCTTTCCACCAGAATTCCTGTATATTTTTCTTAAGCTCAACTCCAAGGGGGCCATAATCCCATGCAGATGCAAGGCCTCCGTAAATTTCACTGGACTGGAAAACAAATCCTCTTCGTTTGCATAGCGATACAAGTGTGTCCATTGTTAAAGCATTAGCCATTATTACTAACCTCATCTTTTAAAATATTTACAACCCTCTCAATCCGGGCTGTTGTTTTTTCTATACCAAGCAATTTTAAAGAACCAATTATGGGCGGAGAAACATTGCTTCCTGTTACAGCAACCCGCAAAGGCATAATAAAATTACCAAGCGTTACTCCGGCTGCTTCTGCAAGAGTCTTGAATAATTCTTCAACCTTGTCTTCGCTTTTGCTGAATACATCAGAAAGATGGCTTTTTATGGTTTCAAGAATCTCAATTGTTTTAGCTGCATCAAGTTTTTTTGGAATAATATCTTCCGGAAAATAAGTATCTATTTCCCTAAAGAAAAACCAGACAAGATCTTTTATGTCCGAAAGCACTTTAAGTCTCTCTTTTGAAAGAGCGGTAATTTCATCCAAAAACGTTGTCATGCCTGGCATGGTTTCGGATTCAATAAATTCGCATTTTACAAGATATGGGATAAGCAGCTCTTTAAGCTCTTCGTTGCTTTTCTGTCTTATATAGTGTCCGTTAAACCACTCCAGCTTTTTATAATCAAAAACTCCGGGCGACTTGCTTAGTTTATCCAAAGTAAATAATTTTTCAAGCTCCTGTTTTGTAAAAAATTCGCGCGAATCATCGTACGACCAGCCAATTAAAGAAACGTAGTTTATAATTGCTTCGGGCAGATACCCTTGCTCAATAAATTCCTTTACTGCTGTTGCGCCATGCCTTTTGGAGAGTTTTTGTCCGTTATCGCCCATTACCATTGGAAGATGGCAGTATTGCGGCGCTTTCCAGCCCAAAGCATTGTATAGAACAATATGCAGAGGACACGAAGGAAGCCACTCCTGCGCCCTTAGAATATGCGTTATGTTCATAAAGTGATCATCAATAACATTTGCAAGATGATACGTTGGATATTTGTCTGATTTTAAAAGCACAGGGTCGGGACTTATATCAATATTTTTCTTTGATATTTCTCCCAGCAGATAATCGTTAAAAACAGTTTCGCCTTCAAGAGGAATCTTAAGCCTTATTACAGGCTTTATGCTCTCCTGCTGGTACTCTTCAATCTCGGATTCCGAAAGAGTTCTGCATCTTCTGTTGTAGCCAAAATCCTGCTTATCTTTTTTCTGTTTTTCGCGCAGCTTTTCGAGCCGGTCCTGCGAACAGTAGCAGTAATAAGCGTGTCCGCTTTCAACAAGCCTTCTCGCATACTCCCTGTAAATTTCTGTTCGCTCAGATTGTACATAGGAACCATATTCGCCGCCTTTTTCCGGACTTTCGTCCGCTTCAATGCCCAGCCATTTAAGCGTATCATAAAGATCTGTCAAAGCTGCTTCGCTATATCTTTCCCTGTCCGTGTCTTCTATGCGAAGGATAAATTCTCCGCCGCGAGATTTTGCAAAAAAGTAATTAAACAACGCTGTTCTTATGCCGCCAATATGCTGAAGTCCTGTCGGAGAAGGAGCATACCTTACTCTAATACCCATTCCATCACTCCATTATTATGTATAAAAGGTTTTACATGCTAAGCACGCGCAAAGCGACCGCAGGGCAAGCCCTGCACCCCGCGCCATTGGCGCGCGTTCCACTGCAAACAGCGGGATACGCCTGCGCCGACCCTTTTGTTTGATTCATGAGCCTTTTTTCTATAGGGAATCGCTGATTAAGAACCAATTTTAAAATTTATATGGTAGGTTCTTATTTGACTCTAATAATCGATTCCATGATTTTTCCTCGTTTTCCCTTGGAAAACTGCGAAAAAATGATAATAACGTATTGCAGCCCCGTGGGGATGCTTCGCGAATTTATTCTCACTTGAATAAATCAGCAGTTTCATAAGTATCATATTAAAATTAAAACAAAGGTTCAACGGGGCAAATATTTTTTGATGCCCTACTCGGGTTTTAACTTTCCCGGCGTTCAAAGTCCGCCATTATTTGAACAGGCTGGAGTGCGCGCGCTCCTCGGTTTTGGCCAGCAGCCCGGTTGGATATGCCCATTCTTTTGCCTGGCTGATAATTTTTGACAAAAACAGAATATGAATATCTCCCTTTTCTATCTCGAATCTCTTTTCGAACTCCAGGTCGCTTATTTTCTTGGTAAAATTTTCTTTTAAAAGAGCTATTGCTTTCTGATCTTCCAGCTTGGATGCCATAAACAGAAAGTATAGCTTGGTTAACTCAAGAATAGGATTATTTTTAGCCCCATCAATTTTTTTGAGCATTGCAAGGGCTTTATCAAACTCTTTGTTGGCAATAAGCACAAAAGCGTAGTTTATAAGAATCCAGTCCATTCCTTTAAGAGATTTGTTGTTAACAGCTTCCTCGAAATAGGCTTTTAAGTGATCATTTGAGTCTGATATAAGGTTTGCGCAGGAAAACATAAGAAATGCTTTGTTATATATTGACTTTCTCTTGCCTTTTATATGCTTTTCGAGCGTTTTTATCTGTTTTTTTCTTCCCAGCAGAAAATATGAATATGTAAGCAGTCTTACATTTGAGTAAGTTATGATTTTTCTTCCATAAATTCTCTTTTCAAGCACAGCGACAAGCGCATCCCATTTACCAGTTTTTGTATATCTAACAATTGGCCAGTTATATACGAAAAAAGCATTTACCATCAGTATAATTATTAAAAAAATAAGCGCCAAAAACCAGTTGGCAAGCCAAAATTCGGCAAAATAGTCCGGTCCAAGGAGAATCAGCGGCAGCAAGCAGATGGTTGAAAACGAAAGCAGCACAAAAATGTTAAAAATTATTATAATTAGCTTATATTTCAAGGAAAAACTCCAATAATATTGTATATATGTATTATATTTAATATAATCATAAATGATAATAAAGAGTTATGAAAGAACTTGATGTAAAATCTTTAAAACCAGACAGCTATTATACTTCGCCTGTTTTTATTGATAAAGAATATATTCTTACTACTCCAGATATAGCTCTTAGCAATAGTATTCTTGAAAAACTAAAAAAATGGCAATATTCTCATATTTATACTGATGGGGAACCAAGCAATAAGCCTGTTTTGGCTGCAGAGGAAGACGGAGTTCAGACAACAAATATTAATGAAGATTTGGCGGTTGTAGAGGTAAAAAAAGAGACTCAGGTTTTTTTCAGGGAGCTGTGCGGATTTCTTGAAAATACGTTCGATAATTATAAATCCCGGGAAACAATAAATTACAATTTAATAGTGGAGCATATCAAAAAAATTAATCCTTTTTTTAAAGAAAAAAGAAATTTTATTCTTGATATGTCAAATCTTAAAGTTACCGGGCATAACTATCTTATATCTCATTCGGTAAAATCAGCTATATTAAGTATTGCTCTGGCAGATTTTCTAAAACTTCCGCAGCACAAAATCTTGGAGCTTGGCGCTGCAGCTATGATTCATAAGATTGGGATGCTCAAGCTGCCTGAGTCAATTGTTACCAATCCTGGCGGGCTTAAAGAAAGCGAGTGGAATGCAATAAGAGCATATCCCATACTTGGGTATAAAATTTTACAGGCAGCTTCTTTTCCTCATCCTGTATCTCTTGCTGTGCTTGAGCATCAGGAGCGCAATAACGGCGGGGGGTATCCAAGAAAACTAATGGGAGACCAGATATCTCTTTACGGCAAAATCCTGGCTGTTATAAGCTCATATTGCGCGGCAATTGAGAAAAGACCGTTTAAAATCGGAAAAGACGGTCATGCAGGAATTATGGATATTCTTAAAAGCATGGGAAAACAGTATGACGAGAAAATTGTAAAAGCTCTTATTTTTACTTTATCTTTTTATCCTATTGGAACAAAATTGCTTCTTTCAAATAATTCTGTTGCTGTTGTAATAAAAACGAGCACTACGAACCCTAAAGAGCCTGTAATAAAAGTTCTCACAAGCGAAGAAGGCGCGCCTTTAACAGATAATGTTATAATAGATTTATCGCAAAACAAGAAGTTACAAATTGCAAGACTTCTGACTCAAGCAGAAACATTAAAATTAACTGTTCAATAACCAATAGTTTTACTCAAAGGTTAAATTTTGGTAAACTTTTTCGCCATGCTTAAAATTCGAAAAAATTAATGTTATACTTAAAATCATTAAAAAAGAAATGAAAGGGGCGTTGCTCTTTTGCTGGGGGATAAACAAGTTATAACTTTTGAAAAAAATATTGATTATCCAGTGATATATTAAGTAATATATTTTAGCTTATTAGAAAACTTAAGAGCAAAGATATTTCAAAGCTAATTAGTAGATACCTACGGCTTTTTCAATCAAGTATATATCAAAAGTTATACTTAACAAAATAAACAGGAGAACTTAAATGATTAATAAAATTTTTTCTGCTATATCAGTATTAATTCTATTTTCGCTGATTTCCGGCTGTTCTGCAGAACGAGGCGAGATTTTTGAAACTCGAAGTATTGCGCAAATACATGAAGACGAAGGCGTTCCTGTGAGAACAATTAATATAGAAAGAGAACAATTCGCAGTAGCTCTCAGGTACAGTGCTGCGCTTAATGGAATTGCTGAATCTTCGGCAAGCGCAATGGTAAGCGACTCTGTGGAAAGAATTTTTTTTAGAGTTGGGGATTTTGTAGAGAAAAATACTGTGATTGTCCAGTTTCCGCTGAACAATCCTGCTGCAAATTATTTTCAGGCTAAAGCAGCTTACGAAAATTCAAGAGAAACATTTAACAGGATTCAGCAGCTCTATCGAACCAGGGGGGTTTCAAGACAAGACTTTGATAACGCAAGAACCGGTTATAATGTAGCAAGGGCAAACTGGGATAATGTTAATCAAATGGTTAAGGTTAAGGCACCAATAAGCGGCGTTATTACAAGGCTTAGCGTAAGACCTGCTGAAAACGTTAGCCCCGGGGACCATCTTTTTACTGTAACAAACTACAACAGCCTGGTAGGAAGAGTTTGGGTGCGGGAAAGAGATATTGCCAGAGTCAGAGAAGGTCTTAGTGCCAAAGCAACATGGGAAGGAAATACAATAACAGGAAGAGTAACGCAAGTAGATCGCTCTCTTAACCCTTCGAGACAGGCTTTTGGCGCATTTGTTGAATTCAATAACAGAGAACATAAATTTTTAAGCGGCATTACCGCAGATATAAGTATATTGGTCCATGAAAACAATTCAGCAATAGTAGTTGACAGGAAACACATTCTTGGAAACAGCGGGGAAAACTATGTATTTATAGCAGGAATAGATAATACTCCTGTAAAAAGATATGTAAAAACAGGGTTGCAGTATGGCGGCAGAGTTGAAATAATTCAAGGATTAAGCGAAGGAGATGTTTTAATTACCGAAGGCAGCAGATTCATTACAGAAACTAGCAGAGTAAGAATAGTAGCAGGAGAATAATTATGTTTTTAGTAGATCTTTCAATTAAGCGCCCTGTAATGATAAGTATGCTCCTTGCTGCGCTTATTCTCTTTGGAGGAATGGCATTTTTCGCTCTGCCTCTTAACCAGTTTCCTGATGTAGAATTTCCATTTATAATTATACAAACTATTTATCCTGGAGCAAACCCAACTCAGGTAGCGGAACAAGTTACAAGAGTAATAGAAGATGCAGTTACAACTGTCAGCGGCATAAGAAGGATAACATCATATTCTATGGACAGCGCATCAATTATAGTTATGCAATTTCATTTAGCAATAGATCCAAATATTGCACAGCAAGACGTAAGAGCAAGCGTTGATACAATAATAAATGACTTGCCTGATACAGCACATAATCCGATTGTTCGTAAATTTGATATTCAGGCAATTCCTATTATAGACTTAATTCTTTCCGGAAATATTCCCATGCAGGAATTGTACAGCCTGGCTGACGGAAGAGTTAGAGATCTTTTATCTCAGGTACCAAATGTTGGCAGTGTTTCCACTGCCGGCGGTCAAAGAAGAGAAATCCATATAGAATTCGAAAACAGAACTCTTTTGCAAAATGAAATATCCCTTGCAACCATAAATCAAATTCTTGCAGCTTCAAATATAAATCTGCCTGCCGGCACTATCAGAAAAAATAGTCAAGAAGCTGGCGTAAGAGTAGAGGGAGAATTTAGATCGCTGGATGAAATTAGAAGCCTTTATGTAATGACACCTTTAGGGCAAAGACAACTTGGGGAAATTGCAGATATTGTTGATGCAGGGGAAGAAGTAAGGGAAAGAAGTATTTTCTTTGATGTAATAGGAGAAAGAAGAGATGACAATGTAATTCTTCTTAGCATAATAAATAGCCCGGAAGGCAATGCAGTTACAATTGCAGAAGATGTAAGAAGAGTAGTTGCAGAGTTAAATAACGAACTCCCGGCAGGAGTAAGGCTTGACATAGTACAGGAAGCAGCAACAGGAATTAGGGCTTCTGTAAATGACACATTGTCAAATATAATTCTTGGTATAATTTTTACTGCATTAATACTTCTTCTTTTTCTTCATGATTTGCGCTCTACAATTATAGTCGCGCTTGCAATGCCTTTTTCACTTATACCTACTTTTATGGCGTTTCAATTTATGGGGTATTCTATTAACATGATGACACTCATGGGGCTTTCAACAAGCGTAGGTATTCTTGTTATGAATTCTGTTATAATTCTGGAAAATATCTTCAGGCACAAGAACCTTGGGCAAGGAAGGACAAAAGCTGCGCTTGACGGCACAAAAGAGGTAATTGTTGCTGTATTTGCATCAACACTTACAAATGTTGCAGTATTTCTTCCGCTTGCAACAATGGACAGCATGGCCGGTCTTTTCTTGAGAGAATTTGCAATGGCAATAGTGTTTGCAACAATGTTTTCACTTTTAATTGCACTTACATTAACCCCAATGCTGGCTTCGCTTATTCTTCCTGATCACGCAGTTGAAAAGAATAAAATCGGCAAAAAACTGGATGAGTATTTTAAAAAAGTAGAAAACGGATACAGAAACATTCTTGAAAAAGTATTAAAAACAAAAAAGAATAGCGCCGTTGTGTTACTAACTACTTTTGTAGTACTCATAATCTCATTATTTCTTTTTGCTGTTTTTATAAATTTTGAATTTCAGCCAATGATGGATCAAGGGCGAATAGCAATTACAGTAGAAATGCCTCAAGGGTACAATCTTGACGAAACAGCAAGAATAACTTCCTCAATAGAAAGAAGAATTGCAGATATAGAATCTATAGAACATATAATAACAACCCTAGGGCGGCTTACAGTAACTAATGTTGGTACAAATATGGCAAGTATTTCTGTGCAGTTGGTGGATACTGCCGAAAGAAGGCTTTCTCACAGCCAATATGCTTCTATTATTACATCGCGGCTTGCAGATATTCCCGGCGCTGCAATACAGGTTTCTGCTATTTCTGGCAGCGGACAAGGCGGCGGCGGCGCTCCAATATCTTTTTTTCTTCTTGGACAAGAGTTTGATACGCTGGAAATGTACAAAGATATTCTTTTTGGAAATCTTGCCGCAAGACCCGGGTTTTTAAACCTTGATACATCTTTCAGACCTGGAAGACCGGAAATAACAATTACTCCGGACAGAAGAAGAATAGCAGCGGCAGGAATTACAGTTTTTGATATTGCCATGAATGTCAGAAGCGCTATTGAAGGCATGGTTATGACAACATTCAGGGAAGGCGGAAGAGAGTACGATATAAGAGTGGTGTTAAGGGACGAAGAAGTGCAAACATTCGAAGATGTTAACAATATTTCCATAGTAACACCCAGGGGAATATGGCCGTTATCCCACTTTGCAAATATTGAATTTACTACCGGATTCAATCAAATCCTTCGCATAGATAAATTTAATGCTATTCAATTTACATCAGATATAGCTCCTGGTTTTGCACAAAGCCAGCTTATGAATATTGTAAATGAAGAAGTTGCTAAACTTGATCTCCCGCTTGGGTATTCAATGGTTTTGGACGGCATGGCTGAAGAAATGGTAAATATAATCGATGAAATGATTTTTGCCTTTATTCTAGCAGTACTAATTACTTATATGCTTTTGGCTGCAATACTTGAAAAACTGTTTCAGCCAATTATTATGCTTTCTACAATACCGCTTTCTTTAATAGGAGTTACTTTTACATTTCTCATAACAGGCAGCGATATGAACTTTATTTCAATGATGGCGATAGTAATGCTTGTCGGAATAGTAGTTACCAACGCTATCCTGATACTTGATTATACGAATCAGCTAACAGCAACAGGAGTCTCGACAAGGAAAGCATTGCTTATAGCATGTCCCATAAAACTCAGACCAATACTTATAGCAAATATTGCAGCAATCCTCGGAATGCTTCCAATGGCGCTGGGGATAGGCGACGCAGGAGTTGAAATGAGGCAGCCTATGGGATTGGTAAGCATTGGCGGTATTATTACTTCTGCATTTCTTTCTCTAATTGTAATTCCTGCTATTGAAAATGTTTTGGCTCGCAGAAAAAATGATCCAGCGGAGGCTTATTTATGAAAAAACTGTTATTGATTTGTATAATTGCGTTAGCAGCAGCTAATCTGCCTGCACTTGATAAATCTATCGATTTAACTCTTGAAGAATATGTAAGGCTTGTCGGAAGAAACAGCAAACATCTTCGGATCGCTGCAAAAGACCTTGAAATTGCAGCAGCTACAGAAAGAGCTGCCCGGTCGCAGGCATTGCCAATGATTGGCGCAGAGGCTGGGTACACACGAAATCTTCTTGATATTACGCGGCCTATGGCTGTGGCAGCGCCTCCTGCCGGCGGGGCGCTTATATTTCAGGATATTCGCGTAAACACAGACAATGAATTCAGCTTTGGGCTGGCTCTTAATCAGCAAATTTTCAACCTCAGAGTTGTTAATGCAATACGGGCGAGCAGGCAATTCAGGCTTATGTCCGGGTATATTTTTGATGCGCAAAAACAAGCAATTATTACAATTGCAAAAAAACTATATTATCAAAATTATCTTCTTGAACAGCTTTTGGAAGTAAGAAGAAATCTCGAAAATAATTCTTATGAAAACTATCTGAATGCGCAAAACAAGTTTGATGCCGGAGTAATTTCGGAATTTGATTTTCTGAGAGCAAAAGTTGAATGGAAAACACGAATACCCGAAACACTCCAGGCACAAAGAAATCTTGATCTCGCAAGAATTAATCTTAAAAATCTCGCAGGAATACCCGAAGGCACAAAAATAACTCTTAATACCAATATAAGTGAATTTCCGGATATACCGGAGCTAATGTCTATGTCGGAAATTTTTGCGAACAGACCAGACCACAAAGCAAGCGTTGCAGAAGTATCTCTAAGAAGAATGAACCTAAACGCAGCAAGATCGGATCATTTCCCTACGTTAAGGGGGAACGCGCTTTTTGCCGTAAGCGCCGCATCGAATGATTTTTCAATTGACGACAGTACAAGAATTGCGCAGCTTGGGCTTACTGTCTCGGTGCCGATTTTTACAGGCGGCGCTTTGTCTGCGCAAACAAGAAGAGCAAAACATGAATATGAGCAATCTGTAATAAGACTGCATCAATTAAGAGAAGATGTTGCAGCAAGCATAAACAGCATTTTTCTGACTCTTATAGAAACACGGCAGAGAATTACTGCAGCAGAAGCTACTTTGCAGACTGCCAGAAGAGCTTTCGAGATAGCGCAAACCTCCTACAGGGCCGGCGTGATTACTCATCTTGATCTTAAAGATGTAACTACCAGCTACGAGCTTGCCAATCTAAACTACATTTCATCTGTTTATGAATATCTTGCAGCTTATTTCTCCTGGCAGCAGGCAATAGGAGAAGCATTAATTCGCTAAAATGTATTGCAACCATCGCGAATTTATTTCTGATTGAAGCGAGAGTCGCGAGCAAGCGGAGCTTGCACACAAAGTACCCTTTGTGGGTGTGACCCGAGCGAATGAGGAAACAAAGGCTCGCGCGCAGGCGTACCCCGCAGCTTTCTTGTGCAGAACACGCGCCATTGGCGCGCCGGGGTACACTGCGGCATGGACGCCGCCGCGCGCCCGGTGCAGCGACACGGATGTCGCGATACGTGCAAGCACGTAATACCTTTTATTTTCGATTGAATAAATTCGCGGTTTCCTAGGGAATCGATGATTAAGAACCTATCATTTTAAAAAATTAATAGTAGGTTCTTATTTGACTCTAACCATCGATTCCATGATTTTTCCTCGTTTTCTCCTTGGAAAACTGCGAAAAAATGATAATAATGTACTGCAAGCCCCGTTCGGGATGCTTCGCGAATTTATTTTCGATTGAATAAATCAGCGGTTTCTTAGATAATTTTAGCAAGTATACTACAATCAAAGTATCAACATTTTTCACAAAGGACTTATTATGAAAAATATAAACGTAACGCTTCCTTCGGGCAAAGTAATCACAGTGCCCTACAACACGCAAATAGAAACAATTTTCGGCAATGATGAATTTAAATCAATCAGAGACACTGCGATTGGAGCATTTGTAAATAATGATCTTGTAAGTTTAAACTTCCGGGTAATAGTAAATTGCACAATAATTCCGGTAAACAGTAATACTTTCGAAGGAAACAGAATATACAGAGACTCACTTTGTTATTTACTAACAAAATCTGTAAAAAAACTTTTCCCGGAAAGAAGGCTTGTTATAAGCAATTCGCTCAGCAACAGCTATTATTTCTATTTTGACGATCTTGAAGAAGTAAGCGAAAAAGAAATTGAAATTATTGAAAAAAACATACGCAAAGATGTTGAAAAAAATACTCCCATTGACAGAGAAATTGTTTCATACCAAGAAGCAATTGATTATTTCAGCGAAGTTAACAACTGGAAAGACACATATCTTCTCTTGAAGCACATGAATTTAAGCACAATTACTCTTCACGCTTGCGAAGAATATAAAGATATTGCACATACGCCGCTTGTTCCTCGCACAGGTTTTTTAAAACACTTTGAAATAATGAAGTATTCCAATGGTTTTCTTTTAAGATATCCTGATGATGAAAAATCAGATTACATAAAACCATTTAAAGATATTCCCATTATCTCAAAAGTGTATCAGGAATATAAAGCCTGGGGAAAAATACAAAGTTTTAGTTCTGTAGGCGAACTAAACGAACACATCGCTGCAGGAAGAACAGAAGATATAATACGAATGGCAGAAGCTTTGCACGACAAAAAAGCAGCGTCGATTGCAGATCAGATTGCAGAAAAGCGGAGCAAAATAAAAGTTGTGCTTATTGCGGGTCCAACATCATCAGGAAAAACAACATTTGCAAAAAAACTTTCCGTGCACTTGCGTGTTGTAGGTTTTAATCCAATTGCTCTTTCTCTTGATGATTATTATGTAGACAGGGAAAAAACTCCCAGAGATGAAAATGGCGAGTATGATTTTGAATCAATAGATGCAATTGATGTTGAACTTTTTAACCAGCATCTTCTTGAGCTTTTTGACGAGAAGGAAGTTTTAATACCTACCTTTGATTTCAAAACCGGCAAACGAGATTACAAAAAAGGGCATAGTATCAAAATGGATAATAAGACCCTTCTTCTGATTGAAGGTATACACGGTCTTAACGAAAAACTTACAAGCAAAATTGACCGCGAGCATAAGCATAAAATTTATATCTCAGCGCTAACACAGCTTAATCTCGATGACCACAACAGAATTCCAACAACAGACAACAGGCTTCTCCGAAGAATGATACGTGATTTCAACTACAGGGGATATTCTGCTCTTGATACGCTTTCCAGATGGCCGTCTGTAAGGCTTGGAGAAAAAAGAAATATCTTTCCGTTCCAGGAATATGCCGACAGTGTTTTTAACTCGGCGCTTGATTATGAGCTTGCGGTATTAAGGTCTTTTGCACAGCCTATATTAAAAACCGTAAAACCATTTCATGAGCTCTATTCTGAAGCAAAACGGCTTGAGAGGTTTCTTGCAAATTTCAACAACATTCCGGCAAGATTTGTTCCAAGAACATCGCTGCTTAGAGAGTTCATAGGTGAGAGCGATTTTAAATATTAGAGTTTAAACTCTGGTCTTGCGGCATACTAAAACCGGTCATCGGTCAGCCGAATAGGCTTCGCCTAACTCGAAGGTTTTAGAACAAATTTGATTTTGTTACATAAATTTATTCGAGGAACCTAACGACACGCAGTGTTGGACTCCCCTCGCCCCTGTGGACAAAAAGTTAAGCCCATGACAAACAAAGATGGAAGGTATTATGGGAAAAAGAAGAGATTATACGAGAGAGTTCAAAGAGTCAGCAATTGAACTTTTTCACAGCAGCGGAAGGTCAGCAAAAGCAATTGCTGAAGAATTAGGAATAGATCGTTCGATTTTATCACGATGGATCAGAGAGCATCAGAATGGAAAAGAAAAAGCATCAAAGTATTTTCTGGACATGGAAATCCACGCGATGAGAAGTTAGCCGGCTTAGGAAAGAAAACGCGGATCTTCGGG
>WQTU01000137.1 GCA_009786125.1 Spirochaetota bacterium | reverse complement strand
CCTAAGCGTATTCCAAGATAAAGCCAGCTTGGCTCATAAGGCTGCCTGATTCCGACATCTACAAATCTTTTGACTTCTACAATTCTTTCAACTTCTACTTCGACATAAACTCTTTCTCTTTCTGTTAGCACTATGGTTTCCGGTTCTGCTGTTGGCTCTATCCAGGAAAAAACCCACTCAAGGAAAAAAGGCGTAGCCATTTCTATGTCCGCCCTGCCGGAGACAGTCATTTCATCGCTGCCCAAAAGGCGCGCGCCTTCCATTCTCCACAAATACAAACGTATTCTTACATTGCCCGGCGCATCTGCATCCGGCACACTCTCGCCGGTAAGCGCATAACTAGCGCCGCCTGTAATCACCGGGCTCGGGCAAACCCACGGAGGGAAGCCGCCCGCAGGAACATCCGGCGGCAGCCTAGTAAGATCAATGGGAAAGGGTCTAAAGTCTGTATCATCAACAAACGGGATTTGCTGCAGCATTGTAAGGTAAAAATATCTTGCCAGTTCTTCGGTACCCGGCGCTGCTCTTAAAGGATGAACAGCAATAAGCTCCTGGGCATGAATAACAACTACCGGGCAGCCTGCAATCAATATTGATAAAAGAAAAATACGAAATTTCTTGGTGATGTTCATTGTTCTTTGTTCCTTTATGGTTTTAGTCCTATCAGCATAATAAACAAAATAGAAGCTAGAAATAGCAGAGTTAGAATTCTTTTTGCTTTCATAACTGCCTCTCTTGTGTAAAATCAGGCTTTTGCCGGGAAAATTGCATGTTCTATTAACCTGTACCACAACAACTTTAGCAGTAAACAATGACTTTTTTGCTAATTGTCCGCTGGTAATGAGAATTAAACAAATTACTACCTACCGGCAATTTATTTATCGGTCTTTAGCGCCAATAACTTAATCTGAGGTAGTTTTATAAAGCGAATCTGAATTTGTCAATTTTTTAAAACGTTGGCGCGCGAAGGAATCTGAAGCGAAGTTGGGGTTCTTGATATCTATACATTTTCTTAGTGCCTTTGTGCGAGGTTTTTTCGAAATTGTTGGAATTGTAATACCGCTATATTAAAGCGGCAGGTCTTCGAGGTAATAGTATTCGGTATCGAGTCCTGCTATCTTCATTAAGAAAAGATAGGGAAAAGAGGTCTTTATAAGATGAAACCTGTCTGACGGAATTGATTCCCGGAATAATATTTTCTCGCAAATAATCAAGGCTTTTTTATTGTTTTTATTTATTACAACACCTTTAAACTTTTCAAAATTTTTTATATTCCCGGCAAACAAAAGCCCTTCTCTTGTACAGACAGGTATCTCTTTATACATTATTTTATTAAAATCTGTTTTGTCAGCATCTGTTAAGGATTCAACTATTTCTTCTATTATATCTGCGGGAATTACTATTATTTCTCCGTTTGAAAGCAGATACAAAATATTTTTTGCAACATATTTATCGCTTAATTTGATAGTAAAAACCGTTCCTTCGTCTTCTTTAGAATCAATCTCAAGCGATGTACCTTTAATTTGCAGAAGCTTTTCTTTAACAAGGTTCATGCCGAACCCTCTGCCTGAGTGTTCATCGGCATATTCTTTTGTTGTAAATCCCGGAGCAGAAATAACGGAAAATAAGTTATTGGATTTCCTTAACTCCGCACTTGTCAAGCCGCTCTTTTCTGCTATTTTATCAAACTCCATGCCTTTTCCGTCATCGCTTATTTTTATAATCAGGCTGTTGTTCGTTGGATAGCTTTCCTCGCTGCCTTGCTGATTGGACTTGCCCGACGCAAACCAGGAATTCTGCGCGCGTTCGGCAGAGCCGGAAGATTCAAGGTAAGTTTTACATTCTATTTTGCCCTTGGGGTTTTTGCCTTTTGCTATTCGCTCCTCAACAGTTTCTATGCCGTGATCAATTGCATTTCTAAAAAGATGGATTATTGGATCGTATATATACTCAAAAACAGCGCGGTCAATTTCTATATCATTATCATCAAAAAATATTTCCGCTTCTTTTCCTTTGTCAAAAGCTATTTTATTTATAAGAAAAGACATAGATGCGAATTCATCCGAAAGGGTTGCCATTCTTAACCGACTTATTGAATCTTCCATAGTTTCAAGATTTCTGTCCAAGATAGAGGCTGCTTCTTTATCCAGATAATCGGATTTTAAATTTACTTCCATTCGCATTTTATGTATAGAGGTAAACAGGGTATCAAGGCGGTCTGCTTTTACAGATATTGTTTTTGAGCTCGAAATTATATTTTCCAAAAATTCGCGGTGGAATTCATTTCCAAAATATGATTCATAGGAAATATTTATTATTTGTATATTTTTTACTTCATCTACATTTATAATATTATATATTTGATCGTAGTTTTTATCTGTTGTAACATAACATGTTATTTTTGTGCTTTCTTCCATATCCGGATCTTGCTGCACCGGTTCGTAGGTATTTTTATCCCCGGAATTAAGAATTTTGCTGACATCGATTACAGGAATTGTTTTTATTAAGTTACAATGAAGTTCAAGGTTATTTACTATAAGGTATAGTCTTACATATTTCATTGCGGCTTCCGGCAAAATATCGCAAGTAATTCTGTACAACTTTTCGCCTCTTTTCATGGCTTCGGAAAGAAGGTATAGCTGAAACTCATTAAAAACCTGTTCATCTGTCTTTTCTTTCATGTAAGAAAACGTTCTCTTGCCACGAATTTTGTTTTCTTTTCTGCCTTCGGAATCTGATTCTTCTTTGCTGCCGCTCTTTTTATCCGTATCTGCGGGAACTTTATCTTCGTACAAAGAATTATTAGGATTTGTTTTTTCTTCTGATCGTGACTGAAGTGTTTGCACTTTATACAATACCCCATGCGGCGGCACAGGCTCTTGCGGAGATTCCTGGCTTGCTGCCTCAACACCGGCAGAAGAAGCTTCTGCTGCTGCTGCTTCAATCATTTCCTGGAGGATTTCTATTTTCTTAGTTAAACTGTTATATTTTTTTTTTGAAAAAGAACTTTTCTTTGTCCTAATATTTTCAAGCTCTGTTTCAATTTCATGGGATAAACTTGTTACATCATTTAATTGCAGATAGGAAGCTTCGCTTTTAATTGAATGCGCTGCCCTAAAAGCATCTTCAATAACTGATTGGTTTTTCGGCTCTTTTTTAAACTGAATTAGAGAATCGACTAACTGATTAATATGATTTCTGCTATCCTTTATAAATAATTCCATTATATTATTCATATTATAATCCCATTTTATTTTATTTTACTTATTGATATTATTAATTCAACTTCACCGGTTGTAATGCCAAGTTTACCGGATATAAGTTCAATGTCTATTCCATTATTATACATACCAATTACTTTATCGCGCAAACTTTCTTTTTGAGCTTTTGCTGCATCTTCATTGGACGGAGCGCCGGTTACGGAAGCTTCGGCAATACTCTTGCCGGGAGATGCCGGAGAAGTATCTTTGCGTTCTCCGGTAAAAACCGGCTCCGCGCCCGGTGCGGCTGCAAAAAGTTCGTTACTTTTGTTAGCCTTGCGCTGCTCCGCATCTGCCGGAGAGGCTGCTTTTTCTATTTTACTGTTTATACTTTTTCTTTCAAGTTTCCGGTAAATATTCTCGCTGGTTTCGGTTATATCTTTTTCTTTTTTAAATGCATTTAAGACTTTTTCCGCTCTTGCCGCAACTTCGTTTAACTGATTTATTTTTGCTTCAAGCACCTGAAGATTGCGCTCTGTTGTTTTATTTATCTCAATAATCATGAGATTAATTTCTTCGCCTATCTCTTCTTTTCTTTTTTCATAACTTTCGAGAAAATTGTAACTTGTTATCTTCCATTTAAAGTAATGAAAAACAAGATAGAGCGCCGCAAAGTTAAGTATTATTGCAATTATCAGTAACATAAGAGTTATCCGCTAAAATCTATATTTTTGCCAAGAGCAGGATCAGAGAGTATCTCTTTATCTTCGGCTGTTTTACTTTGTTCATTTTTCCTCTTTTCCTGACTTTGTGCACCGATGCCGGATTCGCCTTCATCTTTTGTTTTTTCCGGTCCTGAATCTAAATTATCTGCCTTGTTAACAATTTTATCACTATCCTGATTTCTCTTTGCTATTTCGTTTCCCTGCAGCGTTTGCTGCAGCGCAATTTTATCTTTCTCAACAGCCTGATCTCTTCCAACTTGAGACAGCTTCATAAAAAGAGTTTGCAAGTCTATAGGTTGAATTGACATTTGTCCTCCTCGTCGGCGCGACGCAATTGCCTATAATGATTCTTCTTCCGGCTCCTCATACTTTCTAGTTTTAATCATTGAATCTTCATTTACAAAAGTAACTCTTTTTAGCTCGTTCTTTACATCAAGACGGGCATCTTTTATTGTTATTTTTACACCCGGATAAACAGTTGCGCCGGCAGATATTTTGCCTGTTGATTTTATGGATTTTATGTGCTCAAAAATACTTGCATTTTCATTTTCAATATTTTGAATTTCTGTTTTGGCAGCCTCTGATTTTTCGGTAAGCTCATCAAGCATTTTTTGTTTTTCTTCGGGGAATTTATTCCTCATCTTCTTTTTTAAATTCTCAAGAGTTACAAGATTTCTGTCAATTTCTTCAAGTTCTTTTTCAGCGGCAATTTTACTTTCTTCAAGTTCAAGAAGCCTTTCCTTGCTCTTTGGGTCAAAGCCTACTTCAATTTCCGTTGAACCTACGGCAAGTGAACCAAATGTTTTAGCAGATATCTCTTCTGTAGCGCGTAAGCGACCGCCTACAACAGTAGCTCTTTTGCCTTTACAAATTATTTTTCCATTGGAGTCAACGTAAGAGTTTATAATACCGTCTGTTACAAACACTATTTCGCCTGCTTCTACTGCGGAGTTTTGTATAAATTTTGCCATTACTCCCTTTCCTGCTTTTACGGTCCCTGCCTCGTTACAGTTTATACCCTGATGAACAACTACGTTACCTACTGCATCTATCGTACACTTTCCGACATTCCCCATTATTTCTATGTTGCCCGATGCTTTAACAGAAAAGCCGTCTTCGACATTTCCTTTTACAACAACTGTGCCAAGAAAATGGATATTTCCTGTTGAGAGATTAACATCTCCGTCAATAAGATAAACACTTTCGACAGTAATTTTGTCGTTTATAAGAAGCACTTGCCCATTAATGGAAGAAACTGCTTTAAGTCCTTTGTCTGTTATTTTTACATTTGGGCATACGCTAAAACTTTTATCTTGCCCGTCTTTTGCATCGAGAGTTTTGCCTGTTACAGTTCTTCCCTTAACTCCTCTTTCCGCAGGTCTTTTTTCTGCAAGAACCTGACCTTCTACAACATTCTGGATAATATTTTTATCTTTGAAGTCAACAGAGCCGTCTTTTTTCTCTCTTACCTTTAAAAGTCCTTCTGTATTAAAGTTATAAATTATTTGAGCATCTGCCCCGTGTACAGGCTGCGAACCTTCTGCTGCAAGAAATGGCGTTCCATAATACGGATTGTCAAGAAATTCTTCGAGGTTTTTCTCATTTACCCCAAAGACAACCTGATTATTTTTTAAAAATGATAAAACAGTATCTTTCTCTAAATCGCCGCCGCCTTCGCCCGGAGCAGTAAGAGTAATATATGCTTTCATATCATTCTCTTCTACCCTAAGGGAAATTGCTGTATTATTGCTGGATTTCGGGGAGTATGAGCCGATCTTTACACTCATTCCATCTGCAAGTTTTACAACTTTTGCAACAAGAGCTTTATCAAAATCAGTTACTTTCCTGTCACTGATTTTTTGAAGCACCTGGTCGAGTACTGCTTTTTTTCCTTTTCCTTCGGGAGAATATACTTTGAGAAAAACATCTCCTCTGTATAAATGAACAACCGCATCTCCGTCTTTATCTTTTTGCACATCTTCTTCTACAAATTCATCAGTGCCAAATTCATTTATATTTGCAACAGTTTCTTCTATTTCTTCTGTTTTATAGACAACAAGGGTGTAGTTTTTTTTGCCTACCCCAAAAATGCCTTTTATTCCTTTTATTATTACTTCATATTCAAGCTGGGAAACTGCGGTATTAAGTTCAATTGCAGCCTGCTCAAGACACTCTTCTATTGAAGAACCCGACACCTGTACCGACTTTACATTGCTGTCTTTTGCAGCCAGTTTCCGCATATAGGTTTTGAATTCATCGAGCGTAAGAGTCTCTTTCATTATTTACATAATTCCTTTCTTAAGGCTGGTTAACTTTGCTCTTAGTCTGAGTATTGCCTTTGTATGAAGCTGCGATATTCTTGATTCTGTTACATCCAGAACCTTTCCTATCTCTTTTAGGGTAAGATCTTCATAATAGTAAAGAACCAGCACTTTTTTCTCTTTATCGGGAAGCTCGTTAATTGCCTGAACAATTACCTTTTTTATTTCTTCTCTTTCCACAATGGTATCGGGGTTAAGGCTTTGAGAAGACTCTATGCTGTCGACAATTGAAACTTTGTCATTATCTTCGCCTGTGTACCATAAATCATTCAGGGATAATATTGATGATGTGCTGATTTTGTAAATATTTTTATGAAATTCTTCGACCGAAACGCCCATTTTTTGCGCAATTTCCGCATCGCTTGCAGAGCGTCCCAAATTAGATTCAACATGATGGACAATTTCTTCGATTTCTCTTGTTTTTTGCCTTACAGACCTGGGTACCCAATCAATTGCCCTAAGCTCGTCGTAAATTGCTCCTCTTATTCTGGTTACTGCATAAGTCTTAAATTTTACATGCTTTTCCGGGTCGAATTTTTCAATTGCATCAAACAGACCAAATACTCCAAAGCCAACGAGATCGTCAAATTCAACATTATATGGCATTCCTATTGCAACTTTACCTGCAACATATTTTACAAGCGGCGCATATTGCTTGATAAAATAGTCTCTTAGCTCGGTTTTTTTCTCTTTTTTATATTTCAGCCATAGTTCATGCTCTTCAGCTTCCAATACTTCTTTTTCTGTCATAATTTATCCTTTATCATCCCGTGTCATGACTGTTTTTATAGCTTTGGCTATTACCTGCGGATTTGCATTATCGCCAAGAGAATTCAATGCTTCGCTTTCTCTTCTGCTGACAGATGATATTGGTTCATTTGCGTTACCAAAAAGATCTGATCCTGAATCAATAGCCGGTAAAGAATCATTATTATTTGGGTTATCTGTCATAACTTCGATTACTTCGTCATCAGTTGTTTTGGTATCCAAAGAACCAATGTCTCCGATTGTGTCTTCTTCTACTTCTTCGACAAGGCTTTCTGGCGATGAACTTTCCATCTGCCGGCTGCTGCTTAATGAAGAACCGGCTCCGGAAGCTGCCAAATCTTCATTTTCTTCTTCAAAGGGGTTTTCTTTTTCAAGCACTATATCTACATTATTGGACAGGGAATCAGAATCAACACTTTCATATTGCTTTTCTTCTTCGCCGGCTGCGGGGATATTGGAAATAATTTTATTCATTATATAATACGCCCCTGCTAACAATGATGAAAGCACTATTGTTCCAAAAAATGCTCTCCCTATTACTATTAAGAACGAATTACCGCTTATTATTCCCAAAAGTAACAGGAATAATAAGATTGAGGCAGAAATAATAATAAAATTCCTCAATTTTGGCAAAATCCCCCCTCCTTAGTAAGAATATTTTAAAAAAGTATGGCAGTCAAGTCTATTAATACTAGCCTTTTTTTGACATCATTTTTTTTAGAAAGTTCCCAACCCCGCTTCCTTCCTGAAATTCAATATTTTCAAGCCTGCTTACGATATGCTTCAAGCATATTGAAGCTTTAGATTTAGGATCTGTTACTATAAAGGGTTTCTGTTTTATAACTGCATTTTGTATGACAGGATCTTCGTAAACATACCCAAGATAATCAACTTTTGTATTTAAAAATTGCCCTACAATGCTTACCACCCTTTGAGCTACTTTTTTAGCTTCTGTAACTGATTTTACCCTGTTTACTATGAGCTTAATTGCTATTTTGCTGTCTACAAGCTCTGTAGTTACGATTTTTATTGTTCCATACGCATCTGTTATTGCTGTTGGCTCGGGCGTTGTAACTATTATGGCTTCGTCTGCTGCGGCAATAAAACCAAGCACATTATTGGAAATTCCTGCGCCGGTATCTATTATTATTATATCTGCAAATGAAAGTTCGTGCATTTCAGCAATAAAACGCTCTCTGTCATCATCTTCAAGGTTTGCAATTTTTGAAAACCCGGAAGCGCCTGCAATAAACGATATTCCAAATTTTGTATCTATTAATATTTCTTTCATCGATTTTTTGTTTTTAATAAGATTAACCAGGGTAAATTCGGGTATTATTCCAAGAATTATATTAACATTGGCAAGCCCAAGATCTGCGTCAAAAAGCACGACTTTTTTGCCAATTTGCGCATAGGCTATTGCAAGATTTATTGCAAGATTTGTCTTTCCTACTCCGCCTTTTCCGCTTGATATGGTTATAACTCTTGTCTTGGATTTTTTTTCTTCGGGTTTATCGGGGTTTTCCGGATTTTCGGATTTGGCAGAATTATCCCTCTTAGGCTTAGTTGATTTTTCCTTAACCATGAGTCTTAATTTTTCAGCCTGATCTACCATTTTCTTTTCCATAAAAAGTGCTTTCCTTTTTTACTTTAATCTAATTAATTGTATTAAACTCGCTAAGATGTTCGAGTAATAGTTCTTCTGTAGCATATTTAATATCATGAGGAACATTTTGACCTGTTGTTATATAAGAAACAGGTTTTCTCGTATCATAAAGAGCGCTTATAATATTTCCTGCACGGCAGGTTTCGTCGAGTTTTGTTACAACAATCGAACTGTACTTAAATGGCTCAAACTGCTGCATTATTTCGAAAATATCAGAAACTTTTGTAATAGCGCTTATTGCAAGATGGAACTCTGCTGTTGTGCCGCAGGCAGAAAGTATTTCCCGCATCTCTGCAAGCTTTTTATAATCATGCGGACTCTTGCCTATTGTATCAATAAGTATTAAATCAACGTCGCGGCTAAAGAGCGCAATATTTTTTCTAAGCTGGTCATAGTTTTCCGCGGACACAACAGGCACACTCATTATTTCACCATACTTATCGATCTGTTCCTTTGCGCCTATTCTATAGTTATCTATGGTAATAATTCTTACAGATAACGGCTTTTCCTGCATACCTAACGCATTTATGGCTGCAAGTTTTGCAATGGTTGTTGTTTTGCCGACCCCTGTGGGACCTACGAGTATAAAAATCTTTGGAATTGTAAGCGGCGGTTTATCCGGATAAATAGTTATTGTCTCTCTAATCCATTCTCTTACTTTTTTAAGTATAAAATTAAAATTATTAAGATTATCAAGAGCTATATTTTTTTTGATCTGTTCGGTTATATATGAAATATAGGAAAAAGAAAAGTCATTTCTCTGGAGTATTTTTTCAATTTTGCCTAAACTTTCGTGCTGCGGTTCGTTCTGCGGCGAAACTTCTTCAAGCTTGCTTTTTATTTCATTAACGGTCTTGAGGACTTCGTTTATTGCATTGCTTCCTTTTGCAGCCTGCAGTAATTTTTCTTTTTCTTCTTCGAGTTTTGGGTTTTTTTTATGCAAAGGTTCATGAGAAATATATCCGTCTATTTGTATTCCTTCTTTTTGAAATATGCCAAGGAAACCGCCAATCATTACCAATTTATGGCTTAAAACTTTAATATTTTCTCCATATTTTGCTTTTGCTTTTTCTACAGCTTCGGTATATGTTAAGCCCTGTTCCGAAAAATAATTCATTTCTTTACTTGCTCCGTTTTATGTATTCTGAAATTCAAAATTGATCTCTCCCAAAACGTCTATCTTTATATCCTCTGTTAATTCTTTTGCGGAAATTACAGCTATTCCAGGAAGTTCTCTTTCAATAGATTTTCTTACAAGAATTCTTGATTCTTCTGAGGTGAGTATTACAATAGTTTTGTTATAGTCTCTAAACCCCATAAAAAGATTTGTAATGGTATTCATAAATAAAGATAAAAACTCCCGGTCAAGCACTGCGACATAACCATCAACAGTATCAACTTTTGATTCAATTATTTTTGTTTCCAGTGCGGGATTGATTGTTACAACATTTAATTTTTTGTCTTCATCTGCATATTGAAGACATATCTGCCTGCCTAAAGCCTGGCGCGCTTTTTCTGTAAGAAACGTTATGTCTTTGGAAAGAGAAGAGAAATCTACCAGTGTTTCCAGTATTGCTACCATATTTCTTATGGATACTTGCTCTTTTAAAAGATTCTGTAAAACTTTTTGAATTTCTCCGGTAGAAAGGCCTTTTTTAATTTCATCTGTAATTGCAGAATATTTATCCGAGAACGAATCAATTATGGATTTTACTTCCTGCCTGCCAAGAATTTCCGCTGCATGTTTTTTTATAATTCCTGTAAGATGAGTCGCAATAATCGACGGCGGATCAACAACGAGGTACCCTGCCTGCTCTGCCCTTTCCCTGTCTTTTTCGTTAATCCATATAGCAGGAAGTCCAAAAGCAGGGTCTACTGTTTTTTCTCCGGCTATTGGATCTTCTATACCGCCTGAGTCTATAGCAAGATAATGGCTTAATCTTATTAAAGCTTTTCCTATTTCAACGCCTTTAATTTTAAAACAATATTCTGACGGCTCAAGCTTCATATTGTCACGCACTCTGATTTTTGGAACAATTAATCCAAGCTCTGCTGCTGTTTCTTTTCTAATTCTTGTTATTCTTTCAAGAAGGTCTGCGCCTTTTTCCTTATCTACAAGCGGAATTAGTCCATAGCCAAGTTCAAGAGAAAGCGGGTCAAGCGGTTCGATTCCGGGAATTTCAAAGGCAGATTCTTCTTTTTGCTTTTCTTCTCTTTTTTCTGCCATCTGTATGGCATCTGCTGCAATTTTTTTCCTGGAAATTCTGTATCCTGTAAAGCCTGTAAGAAGAGCCATTGGGATAAGAACAAGCGCAGGAAACCCGGGAAGAAGTGCCATTATTAAAAGAAAAACAGCAGCGATCCAGTAGATTAGCGTTACCTGAGAAAACTGATTAGTTATATCGCTTGCAAAAGTGCCGTCAGAAATAGATCGCGTAACAATTATACCTGTTGCGGTCGAAACCAAAAGCATGGGGAACTGACAAACAAGACCATCGCCTATTGTTAAGGAAATATAATTTGCAAGCGCAGAACCAAATGTTTCATTGCGGTAAACCATTCCCACAATCATGCCGCCTATAATATTTATAAATATTACAAGAATTCCTATTTTTACGTTACCAGAAACAAATTTGGAAGCACCGTCCATTGTTGAATAAAAATCCAGCTCTTTTTGAAGCCTTTTTCTTTTTGCCATTGCTTCTTCTTCGGTAAGCGCTCCGCTGGCAAGCTCTGCGTCAATCGACATTTGTTTTTGCACCATCCCGTCAAGAGTAAATCTTGCGGCAACTTCTGCAACTCTTGTTGCTCCTTTTGTGATAACAATATATTGCACTGCTATAAGAATAATAAAAATTATAAATCCTATTACAAGCCCTTCGGGTCCTGCAGTTCCGACAACAAATCTCGAAAAAGCTCTAATAAGCTGCCCGTCAAAATCAGGGCCATGAGCAAGAATAAGCCTTGTGGATGAAACATTAAGCGCTAAATTAAAAACTGTAAAAACAAGCAGCAAGGTCGGAAACACCGAAAAGTCGGTTGTATGCCTGGTAAAAAGCACAAGCAGTACAATAAGCAGAGCTAACATTAAATTAAATGCCTGGAAAGTATCGAGCATCCATGTGGGCAATGGTATGAGCATCATTGCTATAGTAACAATTACGCCTGCTGCAACAAAAACATCATTTTTGCTTTGCATAACTGTATTCATTATATTTCTTGAATCAGACATTTTTCAGCTCATGCTCCTTAAACCGCTGTTTTACCTGTAAGTTTATAAACTTCAGATAGTATTATTGATACTGCTTCCCAATATTTTACAGGAATTTCATCCCCTACTGCAACTTCTGTATAGAGAGCTCTTGCAAGAGGCTTGTTTTCCATAATTGGAACATCATTTTCTTTTGCTATTTCCCTTATTTTTAAGGCAACTTCATCTTTTCCCTTGGCTGAAACAGAAGGTGCATTCATTGTAAATCTATCATACTTAATTGCTATGGAATAGTGAGTCGGGTTTGTAATAACAACATCAGATAAAGGTACATTCTTTGATATATTCTGACTCAGAAGTTCTTTCATTCTCTGCTCAAGCATGTTTTTTACTCTTGGGTCGCCTTCCAGCTGTTTCATTTCTTCTTTGATATCGTGCCTGGACATTTTTAATGATTCCTTGTGCTGCCTTTTTTGAAAGAGATAATCCGGAAAAGAAAGAAGCAAAAGCAAAACTGCGGCTTGAATTATAATTTTAAATGCCACCGTAAAAATATATCTTAGAGAAAATAGCAGCGTCTGATCCGAAAGCAGCAAAAGGTTGTTCAGCTCAAGTCTGATATTAAGAAAAGCAATTAGCCCGATCGCAAAAATCTTAACCATTGTTTTTCCAAGATTAAAAACAGCTTCTGTTGAAAACATTGCTCTTTTAAACCATTTGGGAAAATTCGGAGCAATTTTGCTAATGTCCGGAGTTATGGGCTTTGTTGTAAACAAAAACCCAACCTGCATAAGACCTCCCATAAGAGAAGCAATAAATGCTATTATTGCAATAGGTATATATATTTGCAGAAAAAACATAAAAAATACCGGTACCAGGTTACTGCTTGAAGTTACATCTACTTCGGTTGAGACTGAAAAGAAATATATAAGCATATTTGCCAATGTGTTAAATATATGTCTGGAAAGAAAAGCTATAACTGTTACAGAAAATATAATAACCAGCGCAGGCGCGAGCTCCGATGTTTTTGCAACCTTTCCCTCTTCTTCCCGTGCTTTTCTTAACTTATGTTCTGTAGGATCTTCTGTTTTACCTTCATCTTCAGGCGCAAACCACTGGAGGTGAACAAACGGAACATCCTTCGCCTGTTCTTCAAACATCCATGCTGCAATGAGAGAACTATTTTTTGTTTCGTTATCCACTACAATTACTTCTATCATTGAGCTTCCCAATATAAATGTAACCAGCCTAAAACTCTGGAAAAATTTTCATCAATCAGTATCGAAAAAGCGCTGACCAAAAAAGGCACCAGCATAAGTATTATAAAAAACGCAAGCGCTATCGCAAGAGGAAACCCCATCATAAGCAAGTTCATTTGAGGCGCTGCTTTTGCAAGAAGCCCCATGGAAACAGAGACAAGAAAAAGCGAGCCTAATATGGGTATGGAAATAATAAGAGCCTGCTGAAAAAGCATACCTATAGAAGTAAGAATCATTGTATAAAGATGTTCTCTTTGCGAAAGAAACGTATATGCATTAACACTTTGAAACGATCTAAAAACACCGGCGTGAAAAAGCTTGTAAAATCCGTTAGTTGTCAGAAAAATAAGCATTGCAAAATAATTAAAAAACTGACCTATAATAGGTATTTCTTCCTGCTCAACAGGATCAAAAACCATAGCAGCACTGAATCCTATCTGCAATGAAAAAAACTGCCCTACCATAAAAAAAACAGCGTGTATTAACTGAAGAAGAAAGCCTGTTATAATACCTATGCCTACTTCTCCTATGATCAATGCTGCATACATAAGCCCGGCTTCAGGAATTACATAGCCTGACTCGTAAACCATCGGGAAAATTGCTACTGACGTAAAAAGCGCAAGAGCTGCTCTTGCCATAGCGGGAATTGCAGTAGATGATGTTATTGGAGCAAAGGAAAGAAGCGCAAAGATTCTTACAAAAATGAGTAAATACAATTGTGTATTTTGCGCAAGGGTTTCCAGGAACATTTATCTTGTCCTTGCCACCTGCGGTATCATGTTAAACATATTACTTGTAAATTCACTAAGGCTGGACATCATCCATGGTCCAAGGAAAATTAAAATTACAAATATCGCTAAAATCTTGGGTACAAACGAAAGAGTCTGCTCCTGGAGCGATGTTGTAGCCTGTATAATTGACACTATAAGCCCCACACCCATTCCTACGCCAAGAACAGGCCATGCCAGAATCATTACCTGCATTACAGAATTTCTGAATATGTAAACAACCACGCCTAAATCCACACAAGCCCCCTTTACCCGCCGAAACTTCTTACGAGATTACTCGTTATAAGACTCCAGCCATCAACAAGAACAAATAATATTAGCTTAAAAGGCATGGAAATCATTATAGGCGGAAGCATTATCATACCCATTGACATAAGTATTGATGCAACAACCATGTCTATTATAATAAAAGGAATAAAAATTAATATTCCTATCTTAAATGCTATAGTTAGTTCACTTAAGACAAATGCAGGAATGAGAACATGGGTAGGAACTTCTGAAAGATTATTGGGTCTTGGAAGTCCGCTTAAATTCATAAAAAGCCTGATATTGTCATAATTTCCGGAGTTATGTATCTGTGCAAACATAAATCTTCTAAGCGGCTCTTCTGCCCCCCTGAACATCTCTTCTGTAGAAATTTCTCCCTCTGCAAAAGGCACAAATGCGTTATTATAAATTGTATTAAACGTTGGCCACATTATAAATAACGTTAAAAAAAGCGCAATTCCCATAATAACCTGGTTTGGAGGAACCTGCTGCAAAGCTAATGCCCGCTTTATGAAGTCAAAAACAATTGCTATTCTTAAAAAAGAGGTCATTAACAAAATAATAGAAGGAGATAGTGCAATAACCGAAAGAAGAAGAAGAAGCTGTATGGAAAATGCTACTTCGTCATTTGTTTCGGGCTGCCTGACCGTTATATCTACAAATGGAATAGTCAGCGGATCCCCATCTGCAGGTCTAAGCCGCCGTAATCCGTCATCTGCCTGAGCAAACCCCTCAACTGTTATAATTAATAATAAAGCGCAAAGCAGAAAATACTTTTTTTTCATCCCCCCCCCTGTAAGAAATCTAGCTTTCTGTTTTTAAAAAATAGTATGCAGTAATTTTTTATCCAAATTTCTAAAACTACATCTTTCCTATACGGTCCCTCTGTTTTTTAAAATAATCAAAACTCCAGCCTGAGTTAGAACTCTTGGTTTTATTGCCTTTTTCCTTAAAAAACATATTATAAAGATATTGCTGAAAACTGCTTTCTGCCGGGCGCTTGGTTTCAGCCTTACGGAGCCTGATATTATCGATAGTCTCTTTATCTGTTATTTCCAAAAGTGTAGAAATGGAATTGTCGGCAGCTCCAAGAAGCATTATATGATTGCCCACCTCAACAATGTGCAATGTTTTGCCTGCTGTAACAGATTTACTTGAGATAACATTTATTAAATCATCTTCCCTGAATTTCTGGACTCCGGCTTTTCTGATAATAAAGAAAAACCCGTAAATAGATGCTATAACAAAAGCAAGAATTAAAATCATTCTTATAGCATCCCAGATTGAAAATACATTTAAATTTCTTTCTATTAAAATATTTTCCTGCTGATTAACCGGCGCATTTTCATCCGGGATTATGAATTCTGTTTCATCGGGAAATAACGGCTGATTTTGATTATCGGTCTGCTGCGCAAATAGCGGAGATGCCATGAGCACAAATATGAGTAAAAAAAGAATTTGTTTTGTAAAAGTCATCCCCCCCCCTGTTTATGACTTTCGGTTATGTAACATCTATGTTACATCATTTACACCTGTTGGGTTTGAAACAATTTTGGTAACACGAACACCAAAGTTTTCATCTATTACAACAACCTCTCCGTTTGCTATAAGCTTATGGTTTACCAATATATCAACAGGTTCGCCTGCAAGCTTGTCAAGCTCTATTATTGTTCCTTCTCCCATACTAAGTATTTCGCGAATAGGTTTTTTTGTTCTCCCAAGCTCTACAGTCATCTCCATGTTAACATCCATGAGAAGACTTATATTCCCTTGCTCGGAAGAAGAAGTCATTGAGCCAAAAGAAGGGTACTGCACATTCTGAATATTTACATATCCCTGGTTTGGCATACTACCGCCCATCGGCATTCCGCTGCCCATCGGCATCCCGCCACCCATCGGCATTCCGCCTTGAGACATTCCGCCTCCCATCGGCATTCCACCCTGCGGCATCCCACCACCCATCGGCATTCCGCCGCCAGCAGGCGGCTTTCCGCTTGCAGCTGCAGCACTGGATTTTGCAGCGCTTTGCGCTACTATTTCCTTTATAATTGAAATGTCAAAAAGTTCATTATAAACCGCAGGAGGATAATCATCTATTGTAATCGGATAATTAAGTTTTACCAAACCTCCTGTTGGTATATCAGAATCAGCAGCATCTTTAATTTCTGCAGTTGCAGGCTCAGACATTATGGTTTTTCCGATTTTGTCTCCCAAAACAGTCATCGCCGAACCGCTTATGGTATTTACAGCTTCGCTTACAGCAGAAAGAGAAGCTTCATCAAGCTCAACTTGGTCCAGACCGGAGAGCAGACCTGCCATTACCCTGGAAATTTCATCTGTAAACAAATAGGAGTGATACCCCGGAACCCCATCTGTAAATGAGGATTGTATTCTAACAAAACTTCCATCAAATCCTGCAGCTATATTCCCGCCTTCGATAACTTCTATCGACGGAGGTGATATTGTAACTGTCTTTCCCATCATGCCCGAAAGTGTGGATGACTGGTTGTCAATAATCGAATTTATAATGCCTAAAAAAGTCTGTTTTTCATTTTCTGATAAACCATCATCACTTGATGCAGCGCCATCAAAATCAAAACCACCGCCGGAACTTCCGCTCATCAACGCATCAATTTCATCCTGGGACAATGCACCGTCACTCATAGCTCATCTCCTTCAGCAGTTAATTCTTCAAATTCTTCTTTACTAAAATCTTCAATTTTCTTTGTAATTTGCACTGCTATTTTATTTCCTACTAATCCTGGTCTGCACAAAAATTTAGGTTTATTACCAAGTTTTAATTTCATATCATCATTTATTCTTACATTCTGCAATCTTATTACATCGCCTGCTGCAAGAGCCAATGCTTCTCTTACAGATATATTTATCTTTCCTATTTCTGCCACAATATCAACATCAACAGAAGCAAGTCTTTCCCTCAAAATATTTAAGTTTTCGGCAGTTGTGCCTCTTCTTACCGAAGAATACCAATATTGCGCCGAGAGTTTTCCGATTATAGGCTCAATAGTTATGTAAGGAATACAGAAATTCATCATACCTTCCACTTCGCCTACTTTTGTCTCAAGTGTAACAAGTACAACCATTTCCGAAGGAGGTACAATCTGGGCAAACTGCGGATTTGTCTCAATCTGACCAAGACGCGGTCTTAAATCAACAACCTGGCTCCATGCTTCTCTCATATTCCCAAGAATTCTTACTATTACCCCTTCCATTACCGAAGATTCAATATCCGATAATTCTCTGGTTATCTTTGTTCCTTCTCCCTTTCCTCCGAAAAGGCGTTCAATTATCGAAAAAGTTACAGCCGGGTCAATTTCAAGAATTGCAGATCCTTTCAAAGGATCCATATTTATTACAGCAATTGTTGTTTGATTTGGAATTGATCTGATAAATTCTTCATAGGTAAGCTGGTCTACAGAAGCAACATGAACATGAATAAGGCTTCTAAGCTGCGCAGAAAGCGATGTTGTAGTAAGACGCGCAAAAGTTTCATGCATTATCGAGACTGTACGTATCTGCTCTTTTGAAAATTTGTCGGGTCTCTTGAAATCGTATATCTTGATCTTTCGCTGGTCACTTACATGGGTAACTTCTACATCAGATTCTGTATCCCCTGTTGTAAAAGCAGTGAGCAACTGATCAATTTCGTTTTGCGATAAAATATCAGTCATACAACTTTAGACGACCCGCTCCTTTTCTAAAACTCAATAACATTAAAATCAGTAAATATCACATCCTGTACTCTGTCACTGCTGGCTAACATAACATTAAGCCTTCTTCTTAGCTCTTCTTTAATTCTGGCTTCATTCCTTGGTATAAGTTCTCTTTCATATTTTTCGCCAAAGAACATTCTTATTTCATTTCTTAGCTTTGGAGTTTGCTCCACAAGCTCCTGGTGCAAAGTTCTTGCCCGCGGGTTAAAGCCTACCGCTACCCTAACCATTACCATTGCACGCTTGTCAATATCCGCTGTTCTGGCTCGTATCTCATCTGTGCCTATTTCATACCATTGTAAACTGGGAAGTGTACTCCTAAGTTCTTCGGTATCAAAAAAGAAATCAGAAGTGCGTGATACAGGATCCATAATTCTTATTGTAACAACCGTAACTGTAACAATAAATAGTATACCTGCCAGAACTATAGCCACCCACTTAAGTATATTTATAACTACTGCAGGAAGAAAACCTATTTTTTTCTTCCCGATATCCTCTCCCGCAGAACTGCCGGCGGAATTCTCTAAATCCAGATCATAATCGTCAGACATTCTCGTCTCCTGATGTATATAATAGAATTTTATCAAAAATTTCTATTGTATGCAAATACTTTTTCACATACGAGTTTGTTAAAAAACTCATATACTATAAATGAGCATCGCTCAATATAATTATATCTACCCTTCTGTTGTAGGCTCTTCCTTCGGCTGTATCATTCGTAGCCATTGGAACAGTGCATGCAAATCCTGCAATTTGCATGGATCTATCATCTACATTAAAATCTTTAAGAAAATACAACACAGTGAGCGCTCTGGCTGCTGATAAGTCCCAGTTGGTCCTCCACTCACCTGCCGGGTCTGTCGGAATGCTGTCGGTATGTCCTTCAATTCTGAACTTTCTTCCTCTCATTTCATCCGATCTCATAAGACTTGAAAGATTCTGTATTGTACGCCTTGCTTCCTCTATATTTAATTCCGCACTCGCAGTTCTAAAAAACGCATCCGCAGCAAGAGATATTACAACACCTCTTTCGTCCTCTGTTACCCTTACAGTTCTGCTTCTTATTTCGGGCTGAAAAACAGAAACTGCCTGTCTTCGCGCTCTGTCAAGAGCTCTTCCTGGCCGAGGCGATGGCAAAGCCATTACGTTATTTCCAAGGGCGGCAAGCCTTCCTTCTGCATCAAGAGTATTGCCGCCCCGTAAAGCGCCAACTCCATGGAATGCAGAAAGAATCAGCCTTATCTCTGCACCGTCTATAATGGCAGTTGAAAACATAATTACAAAGAATACAAGAAGAAGAGTTACCATATCACTGAATGTTGCAAACCATGTAGCAAGACCTTCCGGCGGACATCTTCTCTTTTTTTGTCGCATACTTTTCCTTTCTCTTATTCTCCCGCAGATGACACAGCTTTAATTGATTCTCTTTCAACAGGTGATAAAAATGCAAGAAGTTTTTCCTCAACCATTCTTGGGTTATCTCCGGATTGAATGGAAAGAACTCCTTCTATCATAATCTCCCTTACCATAATTTCTTCGCCGCTTCTGTTCTGGAGTTTATTTTTCAGAGGGGTACAAACCAGGTATGAAACTGCAGCTCCATAAAGTGTTGTTATAAGAGCAAGAGCCATACCTCTGCCTACAGCAGCCTGATCTCCCAGGCTTGCCATCATTGCAATAAGTCCAATTACTGTACCCATCATCCCAAAGGCCGGCGCAGACTTCGACCATTCATCCCATACTTTTATACCAGCTTCGTGTCTGGCTTCCATCTGATTGAGGTCATTATACAATATGCTTTTTATTAGTGTTGGATCTGTACCATCAACAACTAGTCTTAATCCCTTTTCAAGGAATTTATCTTCAAGTTCATCAAGGCTATCTTCAAGAGCAAGAAGTCCTTCGCGCCTTGCCTGTTCAGAAAAGCTTACAAGAGTAGATATAAGTTTTTCTTTTTCATAATTTTTTATAAAAAAAGCATTTCTTGTAAACTTCATAATGCCCAAAGCTCTTGTCATCGGAATACCAATCATAATCGCAAAAAATGAACCGCCAACAACAAGTACTATAGAACCTATGTCAATATAAAGCATCGGAGAAGCGCCGGTTAAAATTATAGAGGTTACTAGCATCATAGCGCCTAAAATTAGACCAAGTATTGTTGCTAAATCCATAGACGATTACTCCTCGTTTTTAAAACAACCTATAAGTTGCCTGTATTTTACAATTCTATCAAAAACAGACTGGTAGTCTTCGCGGACTACCAGTTTTTTTCCTGAAAGCATTACTAATGTAGTATCAGGATTCAGTTCAATATACTCTATCTGGTGCGGATTAAGATAATATTCTATGCCATTAAGCCTTGTAACTTTAACCACTTTTTACACCCTTAACCACTTTCATATATTACCCGTCACTTTATCTCTTAAGTGTCAGTATTTCCTGAAGCATTTGATCTGATGTCTGAATTGTTCTTGAGTTTGCCTGAAACCCTCTCTGCGTAACAATCATATCTACAAACTGATCAGCAAGATCAACATTACTCATTTCAAGAGTACCGGCTATGAAAGATCCTCTGCCTGCAACCCCTGATACGCCAATATCTGCAAAACCTGAGTTATTTGTTCTGACAAACATTGTGCCGCCAACTTTATAAAGCCCGCCAGGGTTTACAAAATTTGCAAGAGCGATTTGCCCTATTGGTCTGTTTGTTCCATTCGAAAAAACGCCGGTTATAATACCTGTTGAATCTATTCTGAAATTTTCAAGATAGCCAAGCGTATATCCGTTTTGCCAAAAAGCTCTTGTTGAGCTTCTTTCTGCAAACTGCGTAACTGTATTCGTAGCGCTTCCTATCTCGCCAAGCGTAAGATTAAAAGTTTGCCTTACAGATTCTTCTCCAGGGGGAATTGATGTTTCCGGGACATCAAAAGAAATAGCAAGCTGGAGTATTCCTTCGTTTACAATATTACCCTGCCCGTCTTCTGCAGCAAGCAATAAACCGTCGTTACCAAATTCAAGTATAAATGTGTTGCCTTCTTCGTTTACAGCTGTATTGGTATCTATCTCTGCATTTCTGTTTATAAAAATTTGAGCATTCCACCTGTTTGGCTCTCCTGGAACTTTTGTAAAATCAATACTCATTGTATGCTTAGTGCCAAAGGCGTCAAAAATTGTTTTATCGACTGTCCAGGTGTTCTCAAGTATCATGCCAAGACCTGCTCCTTCAGGAATTTCAGCCAGTCTTTTGTCGAGGTTACACGCAAGCCTAACTTCTGTTGTTGCAAAAGCAGGATCTTTACCGCCAATAGGTATTATAAGATCTGTTGTATCTGCGGAAGTGTTTATTATCTCTATTCCGTCTATGACCTGAGTCATCCAGCCTTGTACTCTCAAACCATTCGCCGGATTCACAAGCGTGCCGTTTTCATCAAGACCAAATGCACCTGCGCGTGTAAAAAATTCCTGTTCACCCCTTCTTAAAACAAAAAAGCCGCTTCCCTTAATTGCAATATCTGTTGCAACACCGGTGCTTTGAAGCGCGCCCTGGGTATGGATGGTGTCTATAGCTGCAATGCTCATTCCAAGACCAACTTGTATAGGGTTTACGCCACCAAGTTCCTCTGTGGGTCTTGCTGCTCCTTGAAGCGTCTGCGACAACATATCCTGAAAATTAACTCTATCTCTTTTAAAACCAATCGTATTTACGTTTGAAATATTGTGTCCAATAACATCCATTCTCGTTTGATGATTCTGAAGTCCTGAAACACCTGAATATAATGATCTCATCATAAGATTTGCCTCCTACCGCCTATCTAGTCCTGTCTGATTCTTTCTACTCTTGATATATCGTAATATCTTCCATTAACAAGAAGCTGCGGATGTTCAAATCCCAATACTTCTTCAACTCTTCCGATAACTACCCGATCACCGTCTGAAACCTGTACAGTTTTGCCAATTAAATTTATTGCCTGACTTGATGCAATAACATTATGCAGCCTGTTAAAATCCCTGCTCATGTTTGTCATCTGCTCAAGCATTGAAAACTGAGCCATTTGCGCAATAAATTCCCTGTCTTCCATTGGATTTGTAGGGTCCTGATGCGTAAGCTGTGTAATTAATATTTTAAGAAAATCTTCTTTACCAAGCTGATTTCTATTTACTCTCTGATTGCCATCAGCAAGCGCTCTGTTAAAGTTGTTAACCTGCATCTCAGTCATGAATCTTTCATGATCCGTCATCATAGTATTTATATTCACAAAAACCTCCTAAACAACCATATCAACAAGCCTGTTTTCCGCTAACATATTTCTCACAACCGTATGCTCATCAACTTTTTTAATTTCCTTTAATGTAAGAACTCTGTTATTTTCCATTATTTGTCTTTCCTTATTTTGTTCCCCGCCTACGGAAACATCAATTGTTGCCGAGGAGTATCCGTTTTCCTTAAAGCTTTTAACAAGGCTATCTATATTGCTTTCAAATATCCCTTTTATATTATAATTGTCGACTATTATTCTGCCTGCTATATGATTATCATTAAGCATGAGCTTAATTCTTACATATCCAAGGTTTTCGGGTCTCATCAAAAGCCTGATTTCGCCAGCCTTGTTGTCTTTTAAAATTACATTTGCATTTTTTACAATATCTGTATTTCCGCTTTCCTTAAGATATTCGAGAAACTGGCTCTGGAACGAAGAAATTCCATTTCTGGACATAAGCCCGCTGTCTGTTTGCAGTTTCCCTGGCGAGAACTGCGCCTGCGAGCCTGGAAAAAACTCTTTCGCACTCATATCCTGGGTTGCGTTATTATTTGTGAGCGTGAATTTATTAGCTTGCGACGCCTCAGAAGCTTCTCTGCCGGATAATGTGTTCAAAGATTCTGTTCTTCTTGCATTGGTATTTCTGCGTAAATCAACAACCTGAAAAAACTCTTTTTTCTCTTTTTTAAGTTCATTGTTTTCTTTTAAACTTACACTTTTTTTTACATCGCTTTCCTGATTTGAATAATACCCCGGAGAACTAAAAACATTTTTTCCCTTTTGAGTTTTTTCAGATAATAACGATAAAGCATTTTTTGAAAATTCCGGAATTTCTTTTTCTGCTGCTTCTGCTATTGCTGATTTTTCAGCTCGCACTTCTGCATTTTCATGCACAGCTGCGCTGGCTGCCTGCAGCGAAAGAAGATCATTTATTGCATGATTCTGCTTAATCTCTTTTTCTGCGGCTGCATTCGCATCTTTTTTTGCAGTTGCTGCCGCATCTTTTCCTTCAACTGTATTCGTATCTTTTTTTGCAATTTTTTCCTTTACCGATGCATCTAACGTTAAATCTCCCGGTAATTTTTCTTTTCCAATTTTCTTTTCTTCTGATATTTTATCCGACAAAACATTTTCAAACAACTGTACATCTTTTGACTTCAAAGAATCACTGGAAAGAGGTTTTTTGTTTTTTTTCGAATGAATATCTTTGAGATTTAATCCGCTGTTTTCCTGTTTTTTATCCAGCGGTTCAAACTCTTTTATTACAGCAATTTCTACAGGCAAACTTACTCCTTTAAACCACCTTTAAGCGCCTAGTCCATTAGGTCTGATTGACATCTTTCGCTGTATGGCTGCCGCCCTTTCAGGAGGCATCAGCGATAGCCAGAATGCGACAAGCGACATTTCACCTGCTTCCTGTGAAATACGCTCAGTAACCCTCATAACATCTATAATATCCTGGTCATTTTTGTTCAAAAGGATATTTACTGCTCTTTCAGGGGGCATTCCTGTAAGATCTCTTGAATTCTGCTCAAGGTTCGCTATTCTATTTTCGTATAATCTTGTCCGCTGGTTAAATGAATTCTCTCTTTCTGCAAAAGCTTTTTCTCTTTCATTAAGAATTTCGATTCTTTGCCTTATTTCTACATCGCGATTATCAAGTTCTTCATTTCTTCTGTTAAGTTCTTCTTCTCTTATGCCGAGAGCTTCTTTCATCATAGTGAATCTGACTTGTTCAAGAAGAAAAAGATCATCTCTGTCTTCGATATCCAGCCCTCGCTGCCCAAGCAGTGCTGTATAAAACCATCCAATTCGTTCTCTTGCGCTTATTATTCCCAGATGATCAAACCACACCATCCCGCCAATAAACAAAACTATTATGAGTAGTATTAAAACGAAAATACGAAGTCCTGCTCCTGCATCACTAGTTAATCTCATATTTTAACCTCCTGAAGCTTAATAAAATTGCTGCTTACAATATCATCAATTGCCTTTGAACCTCTTATAAGCTCGCTTTTTTTATGCATCTCTGCTTTTTTTTCCCTAAGTTTTTCAAGCACTCTTTTGTTTTTGAGAGCCTCCAGATATTCCAGCCTTTTATTTTCCTTTTCTATATTTAGCGGTATAAGTTTTTTTTCAAAATCCATAACTTTTACATCGATTGCAGAAATCAGCGATTCATCATACATGATGGAATAAACATTATTGCCGGCAGCCTCGAATCTTGATTCCATAATTTTTCTTTTTCGGTTTTTAAGGTCTTCTATGCTGCTTACAATCTGCATATATCTGCCTGTAACTTCTGCAAGCTCCAATACTTTTTGTTTTTCTGCATATCCCCTTATTTCAAGCAGTTTTTCAAGTTTAAATGCAAAGTTCCTCATGTCTTTCCCTTATTCATAGCTTTATACCTGCTATTTTCGTTATTTCCATAAAACTTTCTTCCAGCGCAGACGCTTCATCTATTTTTTGCGCAAGAAATTTTTTAATCTCCGGCTGCTTTTTGATTGCTTCATCGATTTCGGGATTTGAGCCCTTTACATAAGCGCCTACATTTATAATGTCTTCGGCTTCGGAAAAAACAGCCACTTTATTTCGTAAATACCCTGCAGATTCCTTGATCTCTTTTGGCAAGATTCTGTTGGAAATTCTTGAAATTGATTTTAAAACATCTATTGCAGGGTAATGATTTGCCTCAGCTATTTTTTTGCTTAAGATAATATGCCCGTCAAGAAAGCCTTCTGCATTGTCGGAAACAGGTTCATCAAGATCATCGCCTTCAACAAGTACCGTATAAAACCCTGTAAGCGTACCGTTAGTCGAGTTCGCGCATCGCTCAAGAAGCTTGGGCATTTCCGTAAACACCGAAGGAGTGTAGCCTCTTGTTGCAGGAGGTTCTCCGATTGCAAGCCCCACTTCGCGCTGCGCTCTTGCAAATCTGGTAAGAGAATCAAAGAAAAACATTACATCTTTTCCTCTGTCCCTGAAATACTCGGCAATTGCAGTAGCAGTATATGCTCCCCTTATTCTTGAGATGGGCGGAGTATTCGACGATGATACAACTATAATAGTTTTTTTCATTCCTTCGGGACCAAGCTCATTCTCGATAAACTCATTTACTTCCCTGCCCCTCTCTCCAACAAGCGCTATTACATTTACATCTGCAGTGCTGCTTCTTGCTATCATTCCCAAAAGCGTTGATTTTCCGATTCCTGCGCTCGAAAAAATACCTATACGCTGACCTTTGCCTACTGCAAGAAGAGAATCTATAGCTCTTACTCCGGTCTGGATTTGTTCATTTACAGGCTTTCTTCTTAATATATCCGGCGGAGCATTAACAACAGGAATTTTTACGGCGCCTCTTATGTTCCCTTTATCATCAACAGGTCTGCCCATGCCATCCAGAACCCTGCCAAGCATTTTTGGAGAAACAGATATGGAAAGACTCTTTCCTGTAGCAACTACTATGCTTCCTATCTCAATACCATCGAAAGAGTCATAAGCCATAAGCTGTATTGCTTCTTTTTTGAGCGCAACAACTTCTGCCCATATTGGCACAGGGGAATTATCTATAATGATGTAGCAGAGTTCGCCAAGAACAACTCTTGGACCTATACTTTCGATAAGAAGACCTTGAACTCTTGATACTCGTCCAGTAAATTTTATGGGGTCTGTATCTTTGAGAACAGTATCATATTTTTCAAAAACAGTGCTCATTCCCCCTCCCCTGGTCTTAAGACACTCTTGTCAAATGGTAAGCTGCCGTATTTTTTTATATAAAATCTTCTACAACTTCTGTTTTAGCTTTTATTGGAGTAAGCTCAAGAATCTTATTTTTTATTTCATTAAGCTGCGAGGAAACTCTTGCATCAATTTCTCCAAAGTCTGTTTCTATAATCGCTCCGCCTTTATCTACAGTAGAATCCTCCAAAACAGTAATCGATCTTACGTTATCAACCATTTTCATAAAGTCTTTTATATGCTCTGTTGTGAGTTTTACATCATCAAGATTTACCCTAACAACTACCTCGCCTCTTGTTTTAAGCTTGCGCAGCGCCTGAATAACATTATTTATTACAACATTTTTCTGATTTTCAGAAATTACTTTTATTACTTTTTGCGAAATAAGAAGAACAAGATTTATAAGCTGTGTTTCGGATTCTTCAATAATTGCATTTCTCTTTTCAATTGCAGCGCTTAGAACCTGGTGAACTTTTTCTATAAGCCTTTCTACCTCTCCCCTGCCGGACTCAAATCCTTTTTCCAAACCATCTTTATAACCTGCATCATAAGCATCTTTTTCTATGGTTACAACTTTTTCAGTGGCTTCTTTTAACATTAACTCATGCTTTTCCAAAGCAGCTTTCTCTGTTGCAGTTGCTTGTTCCAGGGCATCCTGGATTATTTTTTGCGACTCATTTTTCCCTTTCTTTACTTCTTCAAATGCACTCTGTTTTGCTTCTTCTATAATTGCAGAAGCTTCTTTTTTTGCATTCTCGATCATCAAGAGTTTTTCTTTGTCCCATGCTTCTCTAAAAATTTCTGCCTCTTTTCGAAGATCATCAGCAGTAGGTCCGGTATATTCTTCTACATCCGGAATCTCTTCTATTTCCTCAATTTCGCTTTTTACAGGTTCAAGATAAACCGTATTATTGAGTCTGTGAACTTCTACAGAACGAAAAACATTCCTTGCCAACTAATCCCCCTATGTTAAACTAACTGCACTGGATCAGTACAGTTAGCCGCATATTAAACAACCATTTCATCTTCGCCTGATCTTGCAACAACAATTTCACCCTGCTCTTCAAGCTTTCTTATAACAGATACAATTTTCTGCTGAGCTTCTTCAACATCCTTAAGCCTGATTGGTCCCATAAATTCCATATCTTCTTTAAGAGTTGTAGCAGCCCTCTTGGACATATTCTTAAATATCTTGTCCTGCACCTCATTATCGACAGCTTTAAGCGCTTTACCAAGTTCTTGCTGATCAACCTCGCGCAATACTTTCTGAATCGCTCTGTCATCGAGAAGTACAATATCTTCGAATACGAACATTCTCTTTTTGATTTCTTCTGCAAGTTCCGGATCTTCTTCCTCAAGAGACTCTATAATTGTCTTTTCTGTTGATCTGTCTACTCTGTTGAGTATTTCAACAATACTTTCAACACCTCCGGCAGATGTATAATCTTCGCTCGATAAGGTCGAAAGTTTTTTCTCAAGAACTCTCTCAACTTCTCTTAATATTTCAGGAGAAGTTCTGTCCATTGTTGCAATACGCCTTGCAACATCAGACTGTGTCTCATGAGGAAGGCTTGAAAGAATAATCGAAGCTTTTTCCGGTTCAAGATAAGCAAGAATGAGCGCAATTGTCTGCGGATGTTCCTGCTGAATAAAGTTCAGAAGATGCGTAGGATCGGTTCTTCTTATAAAGTCAAAAGGTCTTATCTGAAGCGAACTTGTAAGCCTGTTGATTATATCAATTGCTTTCTGGCTTCCAAGAGATTTTTCAAGAAGCTCTCTTGCATAATCTATACCGCCGCTTGTTATAAAATCCTGAGCCATCATGAGCTCTTTGAACTCAAGAAGAACCCTGTCTTTATCTTCTGCTTCTATAGTTTCAAGACGCGCTATCTCAAATGTAAGCGCTTCGATTTCGTCTTCTCTAAGGTGCTTAAATATTTCGGCAGATATTTCAGAGCCAATTGTTACAAGAAAAATAGCTGCTTTTTGTCTTCCTGAAAGCTCTTTTCTTATTCCGCTGCCTTTCTTCTGTGTATTAGAAGCCGGAGCTGTTGCTGGTATTTTTCCCATACTATTCCTCCAGCAACCATGTTCTTATTAGCTGAGCAACATCTTCCGGATGTTCCCTTGCCATATTAATAGCCATTTCCTGCATTTCAAGCCTTGCTCGATCTTCAACAGACATTTCAACGCTGATCCCATCTTCTTCTGCACTTCTAAGAGCAGCTTCGCGCATAGCCTGATGCTGTCTTGCAAGCTCTTCTTCTCTGAGTTTTCTTCTTCTTTCAATAGCTCTAAGCACAATTCTTAAAATAATGAAAAAAGCTACAAGCAACAGAAGTCCTATAACAGAGTATGTAATTATCCGCTGAGTCATCATTCTTGCCCTGAATTTGTCATCTTCTGCCCTATGCTGCAATGTTCTGTCAAACTGCAGGGAGCGTACAGTAACAGAGTCTCCCCTGGCTCTGTTAAAGCCTACTGCTGCCTCTATAAGTTCTCTTGCTTTTACAAGATCTTCGGCGCTGACAGGAGTATGGGTTCTTACAATACTGCCGTCTCTGTTAAGTTTTACCTGCCCATTCTCGTCATGTTCCCAATTCCAGACTCCATCAATTGCAACTCCAATAGTTACGCGATTTATAACTGGAGCAGGGCTCCTTACTTCTCTGATGTTTCTAACATTAATAGCTTCGTTTTGTATTATATTATTTCTGCGGTACTCCCCTACCATTCCTGCAAGATCTCTATACGCAGGAGGAGTTTGACCTTCGTGCCCCGGAGGACCCATAGGGTTAAATCCTGTTCCCCTAAAATGTTCATCGATAATATTTTTTGATATTGTTATCGAAGGAAGAACTTCCAATGTGCTAAAAGGAACCAGAGGGTTCTCCGGTATCATGGTTATAGGAAAGTGTTCACGCGTATCAGTTTCTCTCTTGTTCATATCAATATCAACATCAATATTAAGGATCTGAACCCTGTCTTCGGTAAATATATGTCTCAAAGCACGCATAATCGTGTTTTTATATTCTCTTTCCAGGTCTCTTTTTATTCTAAGCTCTCTTCTTGCAAGCTCAATTCTGTCAAGCGCATCGAGCCCGGTAAAATCATTTAAAATATTTCCCCGATTGTCTGTAATTGTAATAAACTCTTCCTCAAGACCGCCTATAGCAAACTTTACAAGCCTTACAATACCTTGTATTTTTCTCCTATTTTCTGTTATGTCAGAACCTGGTCTTGGAGTTATTTGTATTGATGCTGTAACATTTTGCTGGTCTTCTGCAAAAAGCTCTCTCACCGGCAAATTAAGCATAACTTGTGCAGAGTCAACATCTTCAAGAGATTCAATATGCGCTCTGAGATTTGCAGTAATTGCGCGTCTTTTATTTACATTTCTCTCAAAATCCGTGGTTGTCCATCTTTCCATTCTAAATACATCCCACGGAGACATATTCCCTGGAATTAAGTCTGCGCCAGCAAGTGAAGACACAGCCCTGCGCGCTGTTGCTTCATTCTGTACCTGTATCATTCCATCGGCTGTTATTCTGTGGTGGATATTTTCTTCATCAAGGCGAACTGATATTCTATGCAGGAGATTCTCATCTCTTACAGGTGCAGTAAATACATTTACCATGCTCGGCGAACCGCTGTACGCTGCAAGCATTACAAAAGCAGTAAGAACCGTTACCACTACTGCGATAACAATAACCCTCTGGATCAAAGTAATTTTAGTCCAGATACCGACTAACTTGTCTAATATTTTTTTAAATTGCTCTTTCATTTCCCCTCCCCAGTTGAAAAGAACAGTAAGCATATAAAAGATTTGTTTCGCAAATCTTTTAACTGTTTATTTGCACTCTTTTTTTAATTATCTAAAATTTAAAACCTCTTGATATGCCCTAATTGCTCTGTCAACAACAGCTTGTGTAATCTGAAGCGCTGCATTAGATTTTGCTATTGCAATTGTAATATCATGCACATCTATACTGTTAGGATCTGTAATCATTCTTACGCTTAAATCATTTACTTCCTGCTGCAGTCTGTTAACCCCGTTTAATGCTTCAAACATTTGATCTGCAAAAGTAGGATTTTCTCTTTCAAGACGCCCGGTAACATTGTTCATACTGCCAGTAAAATGGCGCGGATCTGTTGTGTTAAGTGTAACTCTATTGCCTGTAACCTGACCAAAATTTAAAAATTCCATTTATTCCCCTCCCTATTTTTATACTTCCTATTGTCCTATTTCCAAAGCCCTAAGAAACATGTTTTTTGATCCATTGATTAATGCAATATTTGCTTCGTACGATCTTGTGGCAGATATCATATCAACCATTTCATTAACTATATTTGTATTTGGAAATTCAACATATCCTGCCCTTGGACCTGTTAGTATGGCATCCGGGTGCGTAGGATCATATACAAGTCTTGGCGGAGCCATATCTTTTTCAATTTTTGTAACTCTAACCCCGCGGCCAATTCCATTATCAAGATGCGCTGGAAGAAAAGGGCTTCTCCAAAAAGGCTGGTCTACTATTGGTCTAAAAATAACCCTGCTTCTTCTGAAAGGACCGCCTTCCGGAGTTCTTGTTGTCTCAACATTTGCTAAATTATTTGAAATTACGTCAAGCCTAAGGCGCTGCGCCGAAAGACCTGATGCAGCAGTATCAATATTTGTAAATATACCCATCTAAACCTCCTTACTTGTAACCCAACATTACTAAGACCTTGTTACCATAGTAATCTGGGTAAATTGATTTGAAATTACCCGGGTAAGAAGCTGGTAATTCAACTGGTTTTTAAGCATATGTATTGATTCTTCTTCTATATCAACATTGTTGCCATTTGCATCTGTTGTCGAAAGAAAATCTAAAACCCTCTTTGGTCCTACACTTCTATGATCAATAGGCTGAAAAAACGATATATGCCTTTCATCTGTCATTTTTGCATCAAGTGCAGGCGGAATTTGCGACTGAAACGCTCTTTTTAGCTGCGCTTCAAAATTTACTGTGCTTCTCTTAAAATGAGGAGTATCTACATTAGCTATGTTATTGGCTATTACGCTTCTCCTTAACATTGAGACATCCATTGCTCTATGAAGAATATCTACTGTTCTTCCAAAACTGTTATTTAAAAACATAATCTTCTCCTAAAATCCTGTCGAAAAAAAGACCTTACCTTAAATATCGGTTTGCTGTTGACACCCATTAGATTTTTCATAAAATATACCTGCTTAAATCCTGATCTTCTATAATATTGCCCAGCTTTTCATCTATATACGCCGGAGTTATTGTAATTGTTTGACCGCTTAACTCGTTTGCCTCAAAAGAAACATCTTCGAGAAGATATTCCATTACTGTGTGCAGCCTTCTTGCTCCTATGTTTTCTGTTTTTGAATTAACTTCCTGAGCAAGATACGAAAGCCTTTTTACTGCATCATCTGTAAATTCAAGTGTTACGCCTTCTGTTTTCAAAAGTTCTTTATACTGCTTAATAAGAGCATTTTCGGGCTGAGTAAGAATTCGCTCAAAATCTTCTGCACCAAGCGCTTCAAGTTCTACTCGTATTGGAAATCGTCCCTGAAGTTCGGGAATAAGGTCTGATGGTTTGCTCATATGAAAAGCCCCGGCTGCAATAAATAGTATATGCGCTGTATCTATTATTCCGTATTTTGTGTTTACCTGACTTCCTTCGACTATTGGCAGAATATCGCGCTGAACGCCTTCGCGGGATACATCTACTCCGCCTTTATTTTCCTTTCCTGCAACTTTATCTATTTCGTCAATAAATATTATCCCCATCTGCTGCGCGCGGTCTTTTGCAATATCAGCAGCTTTATCTGTATCAATTAATTTATCTATTTCTTCATTAAGAATTGTTTCGCGTGCATTTTTTACTGTCATTTTTCTTCTTTTCTTTTTATTGCCGCCGAACATGCCTGCGACTGCTCCGCCAAGATTCATGCCCATATCTTCCAAATTTGCGCCAGAAAATATTTCAAAAATTGGCGTTGCTTTTTTTGATACATCGACATCAATCTCTTTATCCTCAAGCATACCTTTTCTAAGCATATCCCTGAATTTCTCGCGCGTTTGCTTTGATCTTTCATCAAGAACTTCGGGAAGATGGATAACCCCCGGCGACGACTGGTCTTGCTGGGGCTGATTCGGTGGCGACGACGAAAAAGCTGGCAGCGGAAGAAGAAGGTCCAGTATAACTTCTTCTGTTCTGGTTTCGGCTTCTTTTAGAACCTGCTCCCTCATTTCTGCTTTTACCATATTTACTGCAACATTCATAAGGTCTCTTACCATTGATTCAACATCGCGGCCTACATATCCTACTTCTGTATATTTTGTCGCTTCTACTTTTACAAATGGAGCGCCGCATAACTTGGAGAGTCTCCGCGCTATTTCTGTTTTTCCGACTCCGGTTGGACCTATCATAATAATATTTTTTGGAGCTACTTCTTCCCTCAATGATTCATCAAGCTTCTGCCTTCTTACGCGGTTGCGGAGCGCAATAGCAACTGCTTTTTTTGCTTTTTTCTGACCAATAATATATTTATCCAGCTCTGTAACAATTTGCTTTGGCGAAAGCGCTTCAAGTTCAAGCATTGATTTCCTCCAATATGAAATTCTCATTTGTATAGATACAAATCTTACCTGCAATCCCAAGTGATTTTAATGCAATTTCCCCTGCGGTAAGTGTTGAAGAATCAAGATATGCAAGTGCAGCGGAATACGCATAATTGCCGCCGGAACCTATTCCTATTACTCCTTCTTCGGGCTCCACAACATCGCCGGTACCGGAAATAAGAAGAATTTTGTCTTTATCAGCCACCAACAGCATTGCTTCGAGCCTTCTTAAGATTCTGTCTGTTCTCCAGTCTTTTGCAAGCTCTACGGCAGCTCGTGTAATATCTGCTTTATATTCTTTTACCTTTGCCTCAAATTTTTCAAAAAGCGTAAAAGCATCTGCTGTTCCGCCTGCAAATCCTACAATTATTTTTCCATCATGAATTTTTCTTACTTTTCTTGCATTTCCTTTTATAATTGTATTACCAAGAGTTACCTGTCCGTCAGCAGCCATTGCAACGCTGTTGCCTTTTTTTACAGCAAGAACTGTAGTGCCTTTTACTCTCATTATTTTTTATTACTCCTTACGTTATCTATTTTATCTTTATTTATCCTGCCATGCGGGTGCGCCATGCGGTAAACCTGTTTAAGTCTTCCTATTCCCACATGTGTATAAACCTGGGTGGTCGAAAGGCTTTCATGACCAAGCATTTCCTGAACATATTTTATATCAGCGCCTTCTTCGATTAAATGTGTTGCAAAAGAATGTCTGTACATATGAGGAGAAACTCTTTTTTTCATTTCTGCGTTATCAGCCATCTTGTCAATAATATAAAAAGCTCCTCTTTCGGTTATTCTCTTTTTTACTGAATTAACAAAAACAGGCAATCCTTTTTTTAACTTTTTACTGGACATATCGCAAAAGTAGCCAAGCGCTTGAAAATACTCTTTCAGGGAATTTAAAGCTTTATCGCCCAGGAAGACTACGCGCTCTTTATCTCTTTTGCCGTAAACTCTGGCAGTACCCTTATTCATATTTATCATATCTGTATTTAGGGTTATTGCTTCTGATACCCGGCAGCCTGTTGAGTAAAGAAAATCAACAATTGCCTTGTCTCTGAGTTTTATAAACTCTTTTTTGTTTTGTGCTGTGCCTGCAGCATCTCTTATTTTTTCTATTTCTTCATACTGGAAATATTCCGGAAGATTGTTTTCCTGCCTTAATCTTCTTACTTTCTCAAAAGGGTTAAACGAAACTTTTTTTAATTTAACTGCATAATCATAAAATGTTCGCAGAGCAACAATTTTTCTGTTTATCGAAGAAGGGTCTAAGCCAGAATCTCTCATGAAAACAACATACGCCCTTCCTGTATTTTTATCGGGATTATACAAACTGCTGTTTTCTGCGTTAATAAAAAGTTCAAATTGAGTTATATCTTTTTCATAAGCTTTAATAGTTGCTTCAGAGAGTTGCTTAACATTGCTTACATAAGATATAAATTCTGCAATCATTCTTCTTCACCTGTATTTTTTGAATTCTTACAATCCTGATTTGAACATGAATAATACGTGCTTCTTTCTTTGCTATATTTTTCAACCATAAAATATCCGCATTCGGAACATTTTTTTGATGATGGTTTTACATGGCTGATAAAATCACACTCAGGATAATTGCTGCAACCGTAAAACTCTTTACCTTTTCCTCCCTGCTTCTTTTTTGCAACAATTTTGCCGTTACAGCCGGATTTTGGGCAATCTGCAAGAGGAATTGATTTTGTATTTTTGCAATCAGGAAATCCGGAACATGCAAGAAAGTATCCGAAGCGGCCAAGTTTTTTCATCATTGGTTTTTCGCATTTTTCGCACACATAATCTGTTTTCTCGTCCATAACTCCTTTTATCGATTCAAGGGTTTCCATAACATGGTCAAGTTGTTTTTTAAACGGGTCATAAAATTCTCCGACCATCTCGTACCAATTTTCCTTGCTCTCTTCAACTTCATCAAGCTTTCTTTCCATTCCTGCTGTAAAATTTACGTCGAGGATATTGCTAAAAGAGTTAATAAGTATTTCGTTTATAATTTTCCCAAGCAAATTTGGAACAAGTTGTTTGTTTTTTCGGGCAACGTAGTATCTGTCAATAAGAAGCGAAATAATGGGAGCATAAGTAGAAGGTCTTCCGATTCCTTTCTCTTCCAGAGCTTTTACAATACTTGCATCGGTATATCTTGCTGGTCCCTGAGTAAAATGCTGTTCGGGCTTGAATTCAATAAGGTCTAAAGTATCTTTTTCTTTTAGAGAAGGTATTTTTACTGTTTTTTCTTTTGCTGCAAGTATTTTTAAAACTTTTTGATAACCCTTTTCTTTTATTTTCGTTATGCTTGTTCTAAAAACAGATTCTCCGCACTCTATATCAACAGTTGTAGTTTCTGTAATTGCATTTTTCATTTGAGAAGAGACAAATCTTTCCCATATAATTGCATAAAGTTTTTGCTGGTCTTTTGTAAGATACTCTTTTACATAATCAGGCGTATATTGAGAATAAGTTGGTCTTATAGCTTCGTGCGCACCTTGAGCCTGCTTTGAGGGCGAATAGTTAATTGGGTTCTCAGGCAAATCTTTGGGATAATTCTCTTTAATAAATTTCCGTACATCTTCGATAGCCTGATTGGAAATTCTTGTTGAGTCAGTTCTCATGTATGAAATAAGTCCAACTCTTCCTGCTCCTATATTTATGCCTTCATAAAGCTGCTGTGCAATCTGCATGGTTTTTCTTGATGTAAATCCAAGTCTGTTTGCAGCATCCTGCTGGAGCTTGGATGTGGTATAGGGCGGTCTTGGCTGGCTTCTTTTTTCGCTTTTTTTAATTTCCCTTACTATAAAATCTTTGCCTGCAAGCTCACTTATTAAAGCATCTACTGATTTTTTATCAGGAAAAACCGGCTTTTCTCCTTTATTAAGATACAGTTGTACAGTAAAATTGTTTTTGCCTTTTTTAAGCTCTGCACTCAAAGACCAGTATTCTTCAGGGACAAAATCTTCAACCTCTTTTTCCCGCTCGCATATTAATCTTAACGCTACAGACTGCACCCTTCCTGCCGACAATCCGTTTTTGACTTTTTTCCACAACAATGGCGAAAGATTATATCCCACAATGCGATCGAGCACTCTTCTTGCTTTTTGGGCATTAACCTTGCCCAAATCGATTTCCATTGGAGATTCTATAGCTTCTTTTATCGCAGCAGGCGTAATTTCATTAAAAATAATTCTTTCAATTTTCGTACTGCTGTTTTTTTTCTCAAGAAATACTTTAAGATGAAAAGATATCGCCTCCCCCTCCCTGTCGTTATCAGATGCAAGTAAAATATGGTCTGCTTTTGCAGCCTTGCTTGCAAGTTCTTTTAATATTTTTGCCTTTCCGCGAACAGTAATATATTCAGGTTCAAAATTATCTTCCAAATCTATGCCAATTCTTGATTTTGGGAGATCAATCAGATGACCAATGGAAGCTGCAACAGAATAGCCGCTGCCCAGATAACGTTCTATTGTTTTGGCTTTTGCCGGAGATTCAACAATGAGCAAAGTATTTTGCTTTTTATTTTTCTCCGTTCTGTTTTTAAACATGTTTAGCTCTCCTGTATAAAACTCCTTTATAGTTAACCGCACAACCATTTATTTCATCTTCAATATTTTTTGCATTATAAAAAGGGTTATTACTTATATAGTTTTCTGAAAAATCAAAAGCATAATATTTTCCTATTTCGTGCGGACTGGAAAACAATAAAGCGCCGTCATTAACAAGAGACATTCCGCCGTCGCCAAATGGCGAAGAAAGACCTGCCTCGTGTACAAAAACTTCCCTGCCCTGCTCAAGAGCATAATCAGCAGTTATTAACGCTCCTGATTTTTTCGGAGCCTGAATTATTAATACTGCAGATGAAAGTCCGCTTATAATTCTGTTTCTTTCCGGAAAATGGAATTTAAGCGGATGGACTTCAGGCTGATATTCGCTTACCAAAATTCCATTGGATTCAATTATTTCCAATGCTGTTTTTCTGTTTGATACAGGATAAATTCTATCAAGACCGCATCCCATAACAGCAATTGTAGTTCCGCCGGCGCTAATGCTTCCTTTATGCGCTTCATTATCTATTCCGATTGCAAGCCCGGAAACTACTGTTATATTATTAAGAGAAAGATAAAACGCAGTTTCAAATGCAGCTTTTAATGCTTTTCCGGTTGCAGACCTTGTGCCTACAATTGAAATCGAAGGCAAGCTAATTTTTTCCACAGCGCCTTTTACATACAAAACAAGCGGCGGGTCATATATCTCTTTCAAGAGAAAAGGATATTTATTATCAAAAAAAGTAATAATCTCAATATCTTTTTGAAAACAATTTTCGATTACAAAAAAGGCCTGAGAAATATTGTCATCAATTGTTTTTTTATCCAGAGCAAAGAAGGAGGCTGCAACAGAAGCAACATCATCAGGAGTAATTGATTTTAAATCAACTGCTTCTGATATTAGTTTTAGCTGTTTACTTTTTTGCATCTTTCCTATTTTTAAATTTGAGATAAAAATAGATAATAATTTAATTCCTTCCATCTTTATCTCCACGCATCAAGCTGCCTCTTGTTTTCTTCTGCCTGTCTTCTAAAAACAGTGCTCATAGTATTTCTTATAATATTGTCATATATGGCCGAAGCTTTATCCAGAAGCCCCAATCTTACATATGCGTTTGCAAGAAGAAACATTGCTTCAAAATCGCTTCTTTGTGTTTCAAGAAGGCGTTCCAGATAAAGAATAGCCCTATCAGGCTGATCAAATTCAAAAACGTAAAGTACAGAAATTGCATACAGAGCCCGCGAAAAGTTAGGGTTATATTCAAGCGCTTTTAAATAATATCTTTCTGCCAGCAGCAGCTTTGCAAATTGCATTGTTTCATCTACAAGAGATTTCGCATATCTCGCATAAGCTAGTCCTGCAAAATAAAATAAAACAGGATTTTTATTGGTAATCTGCAAAGCATTTTCAAATTCTTGCGCAGCAAGGAGATACATTCCGTTATCCAGGTAAAGCCTGCCAAGCATTTGATGAAACCTAGCAAGATCTCTTGCTGCTGTAACCCTTTCCTCAAGTATTCTTCTGTTTTCTCTTATTGCAGCCCTTAATTCCCTTTCCCTGCTTCTCATCTGCTCGGACGTAAGATGACCTTCATCCATCTGATTCATTATGTCAAAAAAAGCTCTTTCATCTTTAATCCTGTTGCAGCCAGCCAAAAACAGAGCTGCTGCAAACAGAAGCGCAATTTTTTTCACAATTTTCCCCCTGCTTTTTTTCCCTCAGGATGATATTGGTTATGACATTCTTCAAGGTCATTTCTTACAAGATGAGTATATATCTGGGTTGTTGAAATATCTGTATGACCAAGCATTTCCTGCACAGAACGTAAATCTGCTCCTCCTGTTAAGAGATGTGTTGCAAAAGAGTGTCTTAAAGTGTGCACACGGCTTTCTATGCCGCAAGCCATAGTTATCTCTTTAAATCTTTTCCATACGCCTTTTCTGCTAATAGGTTCTCCTTTGATGTTTAAAAAAACAGAATCGGTTTTTTTGTTTTTAAGCAAAAAAGGCCTTGCTTCTTTAATATATCTTTTAAGCCAATATTCAGCAGCATCGCCTCCAGGAACTATTCTGTGCTTGTTTCCCTTTCCAATAACTTTGATAACACTATCGTTAGTAAAAATATTGCTGCATTTTAACGAACAGGCTTCAGATATCCTAAGTCCGCAGGAATAAATTAACTCAAAAAGCGCTCTATCCCTAAGCCCTGAGTGAGTTGAAACATCAATATTATCAAGCAATGTATCAATATCTTCTACAGAAAGGTAATCCGGAAGTCTTTTGCTCCTGCGCGACATTTTGATAAATCTGGAGGGGTTGTCGTCTCTCAGATTTTCAAGCTGCAGGAATTTAAAAAAAGACCTTATTCCTGATGCAACCTTGCTGATAGTAGCCGGCTTTAAATCAACACTGGTTTCTTCTTTGGCTTCTTCTGCCTCGCATCCTTCATTATCAGATAGTGTAATTGTCCGGTTTTTTCTTAAAACAATATATTCTTCAATATCCGATACTTCAACCAAAATATATTTTTTATTTTTCCGCGCCAGATATTCAGTAAAGAGACGAGCCTCATCAATATAAAATTTTACTGTCGAAAGAGACAAATTTAATTCTGCCCTGAGGTATTGTTCATACTTTTTTAATAAGCTTTTCTCTTCTGCTGCTGCAATCAATTATTTTTCTCCCTGTTTTACGAATTCACTTTCACGCGCGCGAAGAACTGCAGGAATCTCAAGATCAGATGAAACAGAGTTTCTTCCGCTAAGAAAAAGATCATCTCTTCTTGCATATAAACCTTTTCTCATTTGACCCCATTCGCTGTTGGAAACAAACTCATTTTTACTGTTCGGCTGCACAGGAATATCCTCTTTCTTTTTTTGTCCGCAAGCGTTCTCATCCTGGGGAGCAAAGCCAGTTGCAACCACCGTTACTTTTATTTCATCTTTCAGCGTCTCATCATTAATTATGCCTGTAATTGTATTAACATCCTGATCCGCCGTTGAAGTTATGATTTGAAGTATTTCGCGGAATTCCGAAAGCGTGAAATCTGCTCCGCCTGTAACATTTACAAGAATTCCTTTTGCGCCTTCAAAATTTACATCATTAAGCATTGGGTTATTGATGGCAGTTGTTGCAGCATCTATGGCTCTGTTTTCACCTCGGCCTATGCCAATGCCCATCATAGCATCGCCCTGTCCGCTCATAATTGTCTTTACATCTGCAAAGTCAATGTTCATATCTCCTTCTTGCGTAATAAGATCGGAAATTCCCTGAACACCCTGCTTTAAGACATCATCAGCAAATAGAAACGCTTCTTTAAACGGAGTGCGTCTGTCCATAATGTTCATGAGATTTTCGTTTGGAATTGTTATTAAGGTATCAACAGATTGCCTGAGTTTTTTTATTCCTTCTTCTGCAACTCTTTTTTTGCGCTCTCCTTCAAGAGCAAAAGGTTTGGTAACGACTGCTACTGTTAAAATAGAAAGATCTTTTGCAATTGCTGCAATTACAGGAGCTGCACCTGTTCCAGTACCGCCTCCCATCCCGGCTGCGATAAAAACCATATTAGCGCCTTTGAGAATATTCTTTAATGTTTCCTTATCCTCAATAGCAGCTTTTTCTCCTACTTCGGGAATCCCGCCTGCTCCAAGACCACTTGTAAGCTTGTTACCAATAGGTATTTTAGTTTTTGCCTTGCTCTTGTTAAGATCCTGAACATCTGTATTGACAGCAATAAATTCAACGTTGCTTAAACCACCCTCAATCATCCTGTTTACAGCATTATTGCCGCCGCCGCCTACTCCCACAACCTTAATTACAGTAGGATTTGCAAAACTCCTTTCTTCAAGCACTCTTATTTCCATATTCCCCCTCCCAGTGAAATACTATTTATCTATTTAAAAAAACTCTTTTACCCAGTTTTTAAATCTCCCAAAAAAGTTTATCTCATTTGACAATGTAACTTTCTTGTCAAATTTCTCTCTCATTTCATCTGTAAACATTACAAGACCAACTGCTGTTGAATACATTGGATTTCTATATTCTTCAACAAGACCGCCGCAGCCTGCCGGATACCCTATTCTTACAGGAAGATTAAATATTTCACCTGCAAGTTGCGCAACCCCTGGCATAAGAGAGCCGCCTCCTGTAATAACAATCCCGCTGTTTAGCAGTTTTAAATAATTTTTTCTCTCAAGATGTTTCTTTACCATTAAAAATATTTCCGCAACCCTTGGCTGAATAATTTCGCATATTTTTTTTCTTGATATATATGTAGCAGGCCAACCGCCGACACTTGGAATAACTATATCTTCTTCTTCGACAAGAGGCTCATAACAGCAGCCTGATTCCAGCTTTATCTTTTCTGCAATATCAAACGGTATTTTCAAAACAATGGAAAGATCATTTGTTATTTGTTTTCCGCCTATAGGCACAACATCTGTATGATATGGGGCACTCTCATAATTAACTATAACATCTGTTGTGCCGCCGCCTATATCTATCATAAGCACTCCCATATCTTTTTCTTCGGGACGCAAAACAGCCTTCGAAGAAGCAAGCGCCTGCAAAATTACGTTATCAACCCTAAATCCGGCACGATTCACGCATTTTATAAGATTTTGCGCAGAAGTAACAGATCCGGTTATTATATGCACTTCTGACTCAAGCCTTATCCCAATCATCCCAAGAGGGTCTCTTATTCCTCCTTGGTCATCAACTATAAATTCCTGCGGAATAACATGGAGCACCTCTCTGTCCATTGGTATTACAATAGCTTTGGCTGCATCAATAACACGAGATATATCTTCTGGCGCAATTTCCCTTCCTTTGCCTGCAACTGCAACAACACCGCGCGAATTAATTCCCTCTACATGACCGCCTGCAATTCCTGTAACCACAGAAAAAACTTCGCGTCCCGACATCATCTCAGCAGCTTCAATAGCTTCGGTAACAGCTTTCATTGTAGCTTCGATATTGATTACCACTCCCTGTCTTAACCCTGTCGAAGGAGCTTTGCCAATTCCCGTAATTTCAAGTTTGTCATTCTCATCATACTCGCCAATTACGGCGCAAATTTTTGATGTCCCAATATCAAGTCCAACCAATAAATTATCAGCAGGCAACCCGTTACCCCTCCTTAACCCTAAAAACCACTTGTCCAGAGCGAAAATCAAGTTCATCCATTTTCGACCCCAGTCCATTTTTTTCTATTATATCAAGTACAACAAATATCTGTTTTAGGAGAGCTTCATTAATTGTATTCTCTGTTCTTACTCTCACTCTGGTATTTAAAGGATATAATAACACTTCATAACTTAAATTATTCTTTTTTACAAATTTTATTTCTGATATTTGATCAAAAAGAGCCGGCGTTGTTTCTCTTAATCTTTTCAGCTCTGCAAGATATGGAATAAGCTCCTGAGGCAGCCTTAACCCAAGCCTTAATTCTGTAAATTTCAAACCCGATATTACAGGAAGCCTATAGTCTGAAACAGATCTCCCTATTTCAAAAATTACACCTTCTTCATCAAAAACAACCGGAATTGTCCTTCCCTCTGTGTTAACAAGAGCCATGCCCAACGGAACTCTCTCCGTAACTTTAATATAAAGCGAAGCAGGAAATACTCTTCTTACTTCTGCTGTTTTTATTAGCGGGTGCGCGAGAAGCCTTTTCTCTATCAGCGCCGGATTTATTGAAAAATAATAAAGTCTTCCTTCAAGTTCCGCTAATCTAAGAATATCATTATTACTAAGCGGGAAAGTGCTCGAACAGTGTATTTCTATCTTTCTAATTAAAAGCTCAGGAGCAATAAAAAGCTGAAAAGCTATTTTTGCTATCAAAAATAGAATAAAAACTATAGAGAGGGCAAAAAGTATAAGCTTTTTTTTCGGCGCTAGACTTTTTTCTTTTTTTGTATCCATAAAATTATATGCTAACCCGGTTCTGATAAATGTGCTACTCATGCCTGTATACCTTTTCTGTTTTTAAATGTTTGGAAAAATTAAGAAGCATACCGCACATAAGCAAGGTAATAAAAATAGAAGACCCTCCATGAGAAAAAAACGGAAGCGGAACTCCGGTCGAAGGAATTGCACCGGCAACAACAGCCATATTCATAATAGACTGATAAAAAATCGAAGTTGTTATTCCAAATGCTGCATAAAAACTAAATTTGTCCGTGCAGCGAAATGCAATAAGATACCCTCGTACTGCAAAAAGAGTAAAAAGAATAATAATCAAAAAAATACCTATAAAGCCAACCTCTTCCCCTACTACTGCAAAAATAAAATCAGAGTGAGCTTCAGGAAGAGCTCCCAGTTTTCTAACTCCGCTTCCTATTCCCATGCCCCAGAATCCTCCGCTTATTAACGCCTCCCGCGCCTGCAGTATTTGATACCCAACTCCCAGAGGGTCGCTTTCCGGATTAATAAAAGCAACTAGTCTTCTCACGCGATGTTCTCTGTTAAACAAAAGAAGTATCAAAAAAGGAATAACCGCAATAATAGCGGACAAAAAATATCTATATTTTATTCCTGCAATAAAAAATATTGTTGCGCTGACAAAAATCAAAAATATTGCAGTTGAAAAATCGTTTTGCGCGAAAGTAAGAAGAACAAAAAGAAGAATTATTACAACCGGGTGGGACAATGTATAGAGGTTATTAAGTTTTTCTTCTTTTTTACTTAAAAAATCCGCCAGATATAAAATAAGAGCAAGCTTTGCTATTTCCGAAGGCTGAAAAGTTCTGTTCAGCATCCCAAGCGGTATCCACCTTCTTGCTCCCTGGATATTCTGCCCGGTTATAAGAACAAAAACAGAAAGCACTAAAGAAACAAGCAGCAAAATAAAAACAAACCTTTTAATTGTTTCAACAGGCAGATTCATAATTAGCAAAGCTCCCAAAATTCCCAAAACAACCAGCGGCAGCTGCCTTAGCAAAAAAAACTCCGGGGGTCTGTTTAGCCTTATTGCATTAGCATACGAAGCTGAAAAAAGGAAAGAAAGCCCTATTCCCAACAAGAGTATGATTATTAATATAAGAAAAAAATCGCAGGACTGCCTGTTATCTTTTTCAATAATAAAATTACCCGCCATCTTGCTCCCTATTGTATCTTCAATGTAGACAAGCTCAAAATAACAAAAAGCCCGCCAAGTATCCAAAAGCGCGTAACAACCTTGTTTTCGCTCCATCCGCTTAACTCATAATGATGATGCAGCGGCGCCATCTTAAAAACCCGCTTTTTTCTAAGTTTATATGAAACCACCTGTATAATAACCGAAAGAGCCTCAAGTACAAAAACACCGCCAATTATTATTAAAAGGATTTCTTTTTTTATTAAAAGCGCCATTACGCCGATAATTCCGCCTAACGCCAAACTGCCTGTATCTCCCATCATAACCTCCGCAGGGTGGCAATTAAACCAGAGAAACCCTACAACAGCGCCTACCAGCGCACAAGCAAGAATTGTAAGCTCCCCGCTTCCAGGAATAAAAGGAATTAGAAGGTAGTGAGCAAAATCCACCCTCCCGGAAACATATGTCAATACTCCAAGTGCCATACCTACAAGAACAACAAGACCAGTTGCGAGACCATCAAGCCCGTCTGTGAGATTCACAGCATTTGAAGCTCCAACAAGAACAAGTACACCAAACGGTATGTACAAATATGATAAATCCAAAATAGCATATTTGAAAAAAGGTATATATAAAAGAGTTGTCTCAGGATTGCGATTATGAAAAATAAAAAGCACAATAGCAAGAGAAAGCAAGATTTGAGCAATAAATTTAAATTTTGCCCTAAGCCCTGCTGCGTTTCTTTTGTATATTTTAAGATAGTCATCCACAAATCCTATTGCGCCAAACCCCAGGAGCGCGACAATACAAATCCATGTGTAAATACTTCTAAGATCCTGCCAAAGCAGTACAGAAACTACAATCGCCAGAATTATTAAAATTCCCCCCATTGTAGGCGTTCCCGACTTAGCCTTATGCATAGTTGAGATCTCGTCCCTGATTTCCTGCCCAAGCTTCTGCTTTCTTAGCCACTCAATTACTATTGGTCCTAGCAAAAGAGAGAACAGTAAAGCTGTAACAGCAGCATATGCTGCCCTAAAAGTTATATATTGGAATATATTAAAAAAAGAGAAATAACTTACAAGCGGCAAAAATATTTCTTTTAACAACTTGCTACCATCCTATTATTTTATTCAAAAGGCTCGCGCTTTGCTAACCTTTTGTCCATCTACGGTCATGTGGCAACCCCGATTTTCATCTGGGCTGTCCGCAACCCTCACTTCGCCGGCGAATGACTTCCAAAAACCTCTCAAGAGCCATACCCCTTGAACCTTTAAGCACAATAAGATCACCCTCTTTCAGGTAAGTCAAAAGCGCATTTTTCATCTCTTCAAAATCAGCAGACCAAAAAACAAATTTTTCCGATTTCTCCATATTCCTAAAACCAGCCTCAAACTCTTTTCCAAAAAAGAAAACAGCACCGCAAAAATTTTTAATCGTATAATTCGTTATAAAACCATGAATCTCTTCGGACTTATCCCCTGTTTCAAAAACAGAGCCAAGCAATATAATCTTTCTGCCATTCCACGAGAGCTTGTCTGCAAAATCAACCATTGTTTTTACAGCTTCCTTGCTCGAGTTATACGCATCAAAAACAACAGTAATATTTCCCGAAAATATTTCTCCGCGCCCGAAAAATGACGTTACTTTTTCAATACCTTCCTTGATTTTCGAGTCCGAAACATTAAAAATTTTCGCCATTTTTATTGCAGCTGCAGCATTTAGGAGATTATGTCTACCAATCAAGGAAAAAGCAATCTTTTCCTTACCAAGAAAAACAATATTTCCTGCAAGCCCGCTATCTTCATAAGAAAGATAGTCGCTTTGGCTGTCAAGTCCAAAATAATCCATTTTATCGCCGTACTTATCTTTCATCATTTTTGCAAAATCATCTTTTTCGTGCACAATTCCTTTTTTAAGCTTCTCGGGCGCGCCAAAAATTTTCATCTTTTCCTCTGCGATTCTTTCCCTTGAGCCCATATTCCCTATATGAGCTGTGCCAATATTTGTAAGAATCGCATAGTCCGGCATTGCCACATCTGCAAGAACAGCCATTTCCCCGGGGTGGTTAATCCCCATTTCAAAAACTCCGTACTTATGAATCTCCCTTATGCCAAATAACGCAAGAGGGAGCCCTGTTTCGGAATTCAAATTACCTTCATTCATTACAGTCGGAGCATCTTGCTCAAAAATTGCAGCAAGCAACTCTTTAGTCGTAGTTTTGCCATTACTCCCCGTAATTCCTATAATAGATATATTTTTAAATTTACTTCTGTAATTCTTTGCAAGAGCTTGAAGAGCCTTAAGCGTATCATCCACAGTAATCACAGAAAAACCCGGATCATCTGCCCCTCGGGTAAAACCAATCACCGCACTATGACCCTTTTCCGCAACACAACAAACAGCGCCAGCCGAAACCGCTTTTTTAATAAAGCTGTGGCCATCTGCATTTTCCCCTTTTAAAGCAAAAAAGAGCGCACCTGCTTTAACTTTCCGCGAGTCAATGACAACCGACAATATATTTTTTCCTGCAGCCGCGCTCTCCAGCAGCAGAGTCCCGGACATCATGGAGGCAGCTTCTTTAACTGTCATAAGAGTATGATCATCAGGTTGCATCAACGCCCTTCCTCTGCAGAAAATCTTATAATTATAGCCTGCCCCGGTCTTTTTATTCTTAAATCCGAGTTTTCTTCTATTATTTGCCTTACTCTCGAAGGAGAGCTAAAAACAGATATCGCAGCAAGCATCTGCTTGTTTTCTTCAAACCACTCTTTTTGTTCATGTTCAAGACTTCTAATTTCAACACCTATTCTCTCATATTTAAATCCCTGCCATGTATTCAGAAAGAGCAAAACAGGAACAGTCATAGCAAATACAGTAATTATAATTTTTTTCATATCACTCATAACTCATTCACCTTTTGTATTACACGCAGCTTAGAGCTTCTCGAAGCATGGTTTTCCTCGATTTCTTCACCTGAAGGAACAGCAGGCTTCCGTGTAAGAATTTCTGCAACCTTAATGCCTCTACAAATACATATCGGCGTATTTGCAGCACATATACACTCTCTTGCCAAATCCCTAAAATATTGCTTTACAATCCTGTCTTCCAAAGAATGAAAAGTTATTACTCCTATTTTTCCGCCCAGCTTTAACACAGAAACAGCAGCCCCAAGAGCTTCCCTAAGCCTTGCAAGCTCCCCATTAACAGCAATACGCAAAGCCTGGAATGTTCTCGTCGCAGGATGTATCCTGCCATGCCTGTAGGAAACAGGCACAGCATTCCATATAACCTCCGCAAGCTCATCGCTTGCTTCAATTAGTTTTTTTTTTCTGATCTTTACAATCGCTTCGGCAATCGATCTCGAATACCTTTCCTCGCCATATTCAAAAATTATGTTTGCAAGCTCCTTCTGCGGATAACTGTTTACAATATCCGCAGCCGAAATCTCAAGAGTTTCATCAAGCCTCATATCAAGCTTTTCATTGCTTCTGAACGAAAAACCCCTATCAGCCCTTTCATAATGAAACATAGATACCCCAAGATCAAAAAGAATCCTGTCCGGTCTCTCAAGATTTGACGGATAATTTTTCAAAAAAATGTTAAACCATTCATTAAAAAAAACTACCCTCTCACCATACAACTCAAGCCTTTTCTTCGCAACACACATGATATCTTCATCAGCATCAAGACAAACAACGCCAAGATCAGGATAGTTTTTTAAAAACCATTCAGAATGCCCGCCCTCCCCCGTAGTAGCATCTAAAAATATTTGACCAGGTTTATCGGGCTTTAAAAACGAGTCGACTTCCTTTTTCATCACAGAATAGTGAGCTATTTCCGTCAATTCTTTACACAGAGACAATTTTCCCTAGCTCCTTTGCTGCATCTTGAAAGCCCTTCTCGTTTTGCTCCCAGTATTCCCCATAGACCTGATGATCCCATATCTCCAAATGATTATTTATCCCTAAAATTACACACTCTTTCTTAAACTCGGCAAAAGTCCTTAATGCGGGCGCAATGATTATTCTTCCTGCCTTGTCAATCTCGACCTCATGGGCAGACGCAATAATTCTTCGCTGAATCATCCTTGCATGCGGATCAAAAATCGAAGTAGCAGACATAATCGCCTGCGATACCCTCTTCCACTCCTCTACAGGAAAGAGCCACAAACACTTGTCAACACCTTTGGCCAACATGAGCGTGTCGCCCTCAATAGCTGCTCTTAGCTTCACGGGTATCATTATTCGACCTTTTTCGTCTATATTATTGACAAATTCTCCGCTTAACACCACTATTACCTATTTTTTGCCACTTTTTACCACTTTTCTATAATATAGCAATAAATTTAGAAGTACAACTTTATTTTTTTATACTGATAAAAAAAAACAGACTTTCAGAATATTTGTACTTAACAAAATTTAAGTATGGTAGAGAAAATGAATTGATTTTATTGGACGAAGAAGCGAGAGTCGCGCGAAAGCTTGCTTTCGCATGACCGAGCGATGAGGAACAAAAAGGGTTTAATACCCCGCGGCTTGCCGCGGAAAACCGCCGCAGGCGGTGGGGGCAGGGCTTGCCCTGCGGTATAATACCCTTTATTATATACTGATGAAATATGATGTCCGCGAGATAGTTTTCCCCGAAGGGGACAGGCAGGAAATATCCCATAGCCTTTATATAAATCAAATTGTTGATATAAACGGGTATCCCCTTCGTTTGCCTGTCGCTACTTCAAAAATGATAGCGTACAGGGTCTACAGAAAAAGTACGCAAGAGACCAGAAACGAAGTTATCACCTCTTTTTTTCTTCAGCAACTCACAGTCGCCGAACTCCAGGAGATGGTTCGGCAATAGAATTTGCTCAAAAAACTGACCAATGATTTGTAACTTGTGGAATTTGCGGGGTTTTCACTTTGCATGCGAAATTAGGCCATAAAAATTCTGTAATCGATATCAGGAAAAAGATTGTTCTTTTTTTCTATGTCGGTAAGCCATTCTGTATCTACTGTGTTTCTGCACAGATTATCATAAATCGTAAGAAAATTATGAACATGCTCTTTTACCCGCTTTTCTGCATAAGGCTTGGCGATCCCGGTTTTTATTATAAAAGGCCAGTCTGAACTTTGGGAGAGCAGAATCTCTCTTGCTGCCTGGTTTAATACTCTCTGCTTTAATCCGGTTTCATCGGGAAATCTTCTTACAAGCTCTGTCATTTTTTCTACAATCGTATGGATATGCTTGTAAACCCAGTGGTTGCTTCCGCTGCACCAAAGATTAGCATAGCCATTATTTCCCCAGCTCGAAAATGAAAGTTTATGCCTGGTGTTTTCCGGATACTTTTCCAAATAAGTATCTGCAGATATGGTTAAAATTTCATCTTTTTTCTCTGCTGCAAGGCGCAATACTTTTTCAAGCCATGAAATTCCTTCGTACCACCAATGACCAAAAATCTGAGCTTCGCAAAAGCAGGCAATCAACGGCGGTCTATCCATATGTTTTTTAAGTCTTTTTATATGTTTAATCTGATTATAAATAAAATTTGCTGCATGTTCATTTATCTTTATCTCAGCCGCAGAGGAGTCATATATTTTTTTTTCTTCCTTAGGTTTACCGGTATTTGCATAATATTTAAACCCGGTGCTTACTCTTCTGTCATCTTCATAGATAAAGTTTCCAAGATATTTTTCTGTCATCTCAAATCCAATATCTCTGTAATACTCCCTGTAAGCATGGTTTCCGGGGTACCCCTCGTCGAATGACCAAATTACATTTGAAGACTTTATATCCCTGCAAAATGCATTTATGCCTGGCTCCGGGGAAACAGGTGCATAAACACCATATTTTGGCAGCTCTTCGGAGAGCAGAAATGAATGCGCTGCTGTAAAAAAATATTTTATATTATTTGCTTTAAGGATTTTTTCCAGTCCGGGAGCATAGGCTAATTCCGGAAGAAAAAAGCCGCTGGGCTCTTTACCGAAAATTCTGCTGTGCGAAATTACAGATGTTTGAACCTGCGCTTCAAGCACATTGGGATAAGCCATATAAAATGGCAAAAATGCGTGTGTTGCGGCAGTGGTAATTATTCTAAGCTTTCCTTTTTTTTCGAGCTCTTTAAATCCTTTTAGAATATTGCATTTATAAATATCAACAAAATCATGATAATTTAATTCATTGGCAGCATGATACATTTTTGCCAGCTTGTTAAAAACAGGATCAAACATGGTTCTTTTTATCTCTTTTTCCCCAAGCTCAATTCTGTCCTGCAGATATTTAATATATCTTTCCTGAAGAAGTTCGTCCGAAAGCATTGCGGCAAGTGTAGGTGAAATGGAAATTGTAATACAAAAAGAGACATTATCATTATCAAGAGCATTGAGAACTCTTAACATGGGTAAATATGTCTCGGAAATTGCCTCGTTAAGCCACGTTTCTTGTATAAATTTTTCATGATTAGGGTGCCTTATAAAAGGGAGATGCGCATTAAAAACAAACATTAAGTATCCGCCTTGCATAGCCTACGCATCCTCCTCTGATTTTTTTTCAAAATCACTGTCATTAAGATATTTTTCATCTGTAAAAGAGATAATTCTCTGAGGTATTGCATCCCGGGGCGTATCTTCTTCAACATCAAACTTATAAAATCCTGCCAGCAGTTGCATATCTTCATTTGAAAGATCGTAATCTATGCTCTCGTTCACATCTTCTATTGTCTTTGGTGGGCTGGTTATTACATTTGAAGTGCACAACACCTTTTCTTCGTCAGGCGCAAGAAGAATTATTTTTATATAGTAAGAGGTGCTCTTGTGAGGCAGATTTATATACCAGTTTTCATCTTTTATTTCTATGGGAATATCAAAAAAAACTGATGGGGCTTTTCCTCCTATTTCAAGACCTTCGTAAACTCTTAAAAAAAGTTTTTCCGGCTTTGTTATAGTTGCATAAATTGCACGGTCTTTTTCGGAAAAGTCCCAATAAGCATAAGCAAGAAGCGGCTCAATTAGCATTAAGTGAACTTTTGATTCATTATATGTTTCGGGTATAATATAATCAACAGTATCCCTGGATACGATTTCTTCGTCCCGAAATATATCGAATTTTTTTTCTTCGCCTCGTATTATAATATTGTTTAATGTTATTCTCTCATTCCTATCTTCTTCAAGCGCTTCTATAACTGCTTCTATAAGTTTAGCTACAGGAAGATTTTGGTAATTGGCAATCCCTTCTTTTTTTGCAATCTCTTTAAGCGAAGAATAAGATAATGATTGGAGTCTGTCCCTTGTCATCCCTCCCCCTAACTACTAAGACATCGTATATAAATAGTTTTTTGTTGTCAATAGCAGGAATTGCTTCAAAAAGAATCTGGTAAAAAAGCGTGTCAGCTTCCGGTACTTACGGGAGGGATTTTTTAAAAAGCATAACCATTACATCGCCGCATCCTGTTTTTTTCGCTATTTTGTCAAATATTTTTTTGATAGGAGCCGGGGCTTTGCCAACAGGAATCCCGCCCCAGGTTCCTTTTTTCATCAGGATAAAACCATTATCATTACATATTTTTTTTAGTGTTTTTAGGGAATATAAAAACAGATGGTCTGCAATTGCAGATCTCCAGTAGGATTTAAAAATAAAATTTTGAAAACTATCAATATTTGGCGTAACAACGATAAAAAATCCCTTGTCATGCAATATTCTATATACTTCTTTGAGAAAAGATACTGGATCATTTAAGTGTTCGATTAAATGAGAAGCATGAACAACAGAAAAACTTTTTTCCGGGAAGGAGGCTTCTTCGAGAGTGCAATTGTATATACTAACGTTTCTGTGAATATTTCCATATTCTGCTGCTTCTTTGCAGATTTCTATTCCTGCAACATCCCAGCCTTTGTTTTTAAATTCATAAAGAAATTTTCCTGTTGCGCAGCCAATATCAAGAATTTTTTTTGGCAACCCGGATTTTTCCAAGGCAACGTCAAGAGAATCAAAACCTATGTCCGAAAGCGCCATAAGCATCAGGGAGAAAAAAGCTTCTTCGTTTTTTATCTCATACTCAAAATATTCTTTGTCGTATCTGTTGAAAACATCTTTAAAGACAGGCTGCGGGTTTTGCAGCACTAGATCGCATACCTTGCACTTCCTGAAGCCAAAAGTTTCGTATTTATACAAGAGCCTTTGTTTTTCTTCTCCGCTGCTGCAGATGGGACAGCAGATACTCCCGAGTTCTTCGTTTCCGGATGTTTTTGAATAAGTTTTCAAAAGAATCTTTACCCTGAGGATATTATTCTGAATTCTCTGGTAGTTTCATTGCCCATAAAGTCGCTTGCAAATATTTCTATCCTAATTGCGCCAGGCTGAAAATCAAACTGACCTAAATTTATTTTCCAGCTCCCATTCTCTATGTAAAACTCTCTAACACTTTTATTGTTGCTGGTTAATACCAAATAATTGCCGCTCTTTTTTATTGAGTTATACACTATAGACAGAGCTTCTTCTTCGTTTATGTTGACTCTGATACTATAAGGAGCTACCTGCCTGTAATAATTAATGCCTCTGTTAATATCATAGATTATGGCGCTTAAGTAATATTTCCCTGCTTCTATTTCTTCGTTATTTCTTAAAACAGTATACTCTTCTGTTCCGCCTGCTTGGTGTCGTTTTATAAATACCTCTCTTATAACAGGTCTGGTATTGTCCGCAATACCTGGAAACAGGATAAGAGGATTGATAAGTTTGCCGAATTCCATGTCTGCAAACTCAATGTGGAGATAACGCCCAATGCTTGAGCCGCTGTCTCCGATTTGACCTATTACTTCGCCTGCAGTTACATTAACTTTTTTTTTGCCCGCAAAGTTATGGTCAAGATGGCTATAGACTGTTCTAAAAATATCATGTTCTATAACAATAAAATTCCCAAGTCCGGATGGCAAGGCGGAGAAATGGTTATTCTCTTTCTGATAAAAAATAACTTCGCCATCGCCAACTGCAAAAACATTCGGGTTTGCACTTGTGATACTAATACCGGTATTAAAGGAATTTCCTCTTTTTTCTCCAAAATTAGCCTTGACTACAGGATTTTCTACCGGCCATTGCATGGAAAACAGAAAAGCTGTGTTTAAAAAGAAACAAATTAGAAAAATCTTTTTCATATACCCTCTCTGACAAACTCAGCAGCAAAAATAGTTTGCTCTGCGCCGAAGAATACTTTGTTTCCGCTGCTTCCAATATAGTTAAAATCTGCAACTATTGTTTTTGAATAAAGCTTGCTGCAAGTTGGATCTATCAAAATAAAATCAGTTTTTCCATTTTCTTTTCTGGTTGTAACAGCAAAAAGGTTTAAAGAATCGATATAGTGTACATTTGTAATAGTTGCGGCAAGGTCAATTCTATGGAGCTGCCTTGAGGAAAAATCAAAGCAAAAAAATATTCTGTCGCTTGTAAAAGCGAGATATCTATCGTTGTTAAAAAAAGAAATAAATCTTGCGTGTCTTAAATTTTCTTCAAATTGATAACTAAAAAACTTTTCGTATTGCCCACGTCTCTTTCGCATTATAATCATATATTGTGGATCGAGACCTGTTATCATTGCTACAAAATTGGAATTATCCGAAATCGCAACCCCATAAGTAATATTAATCCTGCTTGATTTGGGTATTATTAGTTTTTCTGTATTTCCTGTTTTGTCTGCTATAACAACAGTTCCGTCAACAAAGCCGGCAACAATAGTATCTTTGCCGGCATCAAGGGAGGTTAGCTGCGATACATGCTCAAATGAAAAAAGATTTTCGCCATCTATATTCCATTCCGAAATCTTCTTGCTATTAGCAGAAATAACAAATAATCTCTCATTTATAAAAATCGGGAATCCGCTTGTTGTTAAATTTGTTACGAAATTTCCATTATTTCTTCTTATTACAAGGTTGTCTGTAATTGCTGAATAATTTATAAAGTAGTTATTGCTTTGTGTTACATTGTGAAATATTTCGCTGATAAAAGAAATATTGCCGCCTCTTGATATATACCCAAAGTTTTTTCCCAAGCGAAACGGAATCAAAGTGGTTTCATCAATATCTGCTTCTGCTTGAAGACTGGATGCCCATGCAGGGAGAATTTTTAGTACAGAATTCTCTTTTTCCGGAGCCATCAGTATATAAAAAAATATTAAAGCCAATACAATGATTTTTTTTCGTTTTCTCATAATTTTTTATTCTTGTAAAAATTGCTTTTATATTGTATATAATCAACTTGCAGGTGTCAATTAAAATGATGGTTATTGATCTGTTTTTGTCTTTAGCGGCTATTAAAGGATTATAAAATGGATTATTCCAAAGTCAAGGAAGCTGCAATTGAAGCTTCGGGGTTTTCATACGCGCCATACTCTAAATTTCATGTAGGGGCTGCCATTCAATGTAAAGACGGCTCAATCTTTCTTGGCTGCAATGTAGAAAACAGGTCATACGGGCTTACAATATGCGCCGAGAGGTCTGCTGTTTTCAATGCAATTGGTTCCGGAAAAAAAGATTTTACGGCTGTTGCAATTTTTTCTCCTGATTCTGAGTTTCCGCTTCCGCCGTGCGGCGCGTGCCGGCAGGTTATCAGCGAATTTTGCGATGCTGGTGTTCCTGTTTTTTTCTCGGGAAAAGATAAAAATTTTAAAATGCTTTTGGTAAAAGAGCTTTATCCTTTTGATTCTTTGCATGATCTTAAAAAAGAGTAATAAATTTCTTTATTCGCCGACGGAGTGAGTGCCGCGGGCAAGCAAAGCTTGCACATGACCGACTGTTGCGGCATGCGCTGCGGCATGAATGTCGCGATACGTGTAAAGCACGCGCAAAACGAGCGCCGGGAAGTTTGTCCTGCGGTATTCGTCGACAAAACGAGAGTTGCGCGCAAGCCTGCTTGCGCATGACCGAGTAAGGCGACAAACACGAAGTATATACCCTTTATTCAGTGTTAAAGTTGTCAATTATTTCTATTGCTTTATCGTATTCGTATATCAGAATAGCCTGCGATATATCACTAATCATGATATTTATTTTCGAGTTCCATTTTTTTACTTCTATTCTGCATAAAATATCATTGATTTCTTTGGCATTCATATTTTCTATGGCATTTTTAAGCCCGATGAATTCTTCTTTGAGGAATTCCATATCTTCTATGGTTATTTCTTTTTCTTCGTCAAATTCGTCAGATTCGTTTTTAAGTGCGGTTTGTATGTTTTTGCGCAGCTTTTCCAGTTCTGCCAGAAAATTATCGTTATGCTCCATAATAAACAAGGAAGAACCTTTTTTCCCGGCTTCTTCCAGAGTCTTTGCTAAATTAGATACTTTTTTTGCGCCAATATTAGAAGAAGCGCTCTTTAATGCGTGAACAAGTATTGTATACAACCTAATATCATTTTCCTGCAAAGACTTCCTGATCTCTGATATTTTTTCCAATATGTCTTTGGAAAAAATATCAAGTGTCTTTAAATAATTTCCCATCCTGTAACCGCTCATCGCAAACCCGGTTTGTGTATCTACTCCCTTGATTTTTATTGTCATAGGATTAGCTGTATTTTTATTTTCAATGAGTTTTTCTTTTTTAACTTGCTTCTCTTTGGGAATCCATTTTTTAAATATTTCGTTTAGTTTCAATATATCAATTGGTTTCGGCAAGAAGTCATTCATATCATTCAGTATAAACATTTCACGCATACCGGAAACAACATTGGCAGTTAATGCGATAATCGGCAAGTTTTTATAGTAATGGTTATCACCGCCTCCCAAAGAGCGTATTTTGCCGGCAGCCTCTATTCCGTCCATTCCGGGCATTGCATGATCCATAAATACAATGTCATATATGTTCTTTTCAATCATTGCTATAGCTTCCATTCCTGACCTGCAAGTATCAATCTGCATCTCATACGACGACATAAGACCTTCGGCTACAGCAAGATTTGTATTAATATCATCTACAATCAGCACTTTTGCACTCGGAGCTATAAACGCTGTTCCAACTCCTGGTTTTGAATCATAATGTATGTTATCAACTATATTGTTCAGCACATTTGCAACCGTAAGCGAATAAGCCGGCATTAAAAGCGTCTGAGTGTTTTTTTCATAAGTAAAATCGTGTAACTCTGTCATCAAAACTATTTTTGACCTTAATTCAAGTTTTTTAATTTTTTTGTTTTCAAAATCAAACAGAAATGATGGTATAAAAATAAATAAATATTGCTTGTCTTCCAGTGCATCGTAGAATTCACTTCTGGACGACGCAAGTGTATAGGGTACTCCAAGATTATCGAGTGTCCAGCTTAGTGAATGAGCATATACCGAGCGCGGTTCGTAAAGCAACACAGGCTTTTCTTCGGGATTTGTAACTTCAGCAAGCTTTTTATACTGGCTGACTTTTGGATAAAAGGCAACTGTAAACGTGCTTCCGATATCGTATTCGCTTTTTACCGAGATTTTTGAACCAAGCGCTTCGCAAAGTTTTTTTGTAATTGCAAGTCCCAATCCTGTTCCTTCTATAGTTGCTGTTTTATCTGCATCAAAACGAGTAAATCTGTCAAAAAGTTTTTCGATATTTTCCTTTTTTATTCCAATACCGCTATCTGCAACCTCTATTTTTACAACAGGAATATCGTCTTTCATATAATATATCGCATTAATAGAAACAAAACCTCTGTTGGTATATTTGATGGCATTGGTAATAAGGTTCAGCAATATCTGCTTGGTTCTGACAATATCACCATACATACGATATGGAATATTGCAATCAACATTTGCTGTTAAAAATATCGGTTTTTCGCTAATTTTCGCTTTGGCAATACTAATAACATCATTAATAAACGGAGGAAGATCAAACTCTGCTATTACAATATCAACCTTACCTGTCTCAATTTTTGAAAAATCAAGTATATCATTAATAATTGTTAGCATATTATTACTTGCTTGCTTTACAAGCTTGGTGTATTCATAAACTTTGCCGGAAATATTTTCCTTTAGCACAAGTTCGCTCATTCCTAAAATCACATTCATGGGAGTACGAATTTCATGACTCATGTGCGCCAAAAACACACTTTTTGCTCTGGAAGCACTATGCGCTACTTCTTTTGCTTCTTCATGCGCTGTAATGTCTCTAATAATTCCAAGTATTCCGCTAAACTCGCCTTTATGAATTAAAGGTGTCTTGATAACTTCATAAAACTTGCGAGCCTTGTCCGGAGAAACAAACCAGCCTTCACTTATTACAGTTTTATTTTCTTCTAATACTTTTTTTTCTCCTTCTATAAATAAATTTGCGTTATTATTTATAACATCAAAATCAAAGGTAGTTTTTCCAATTATTTTTGATTTATCGCATCTCAGAAATTTTTCAAAACTGTAGTTGCAGTTTGTATATGTGAAATTGATATCTTTGCAATAAATAGAATCAGGAATAGAATTGAATATACCGGAGATAATTGCTGCCTGTTGTTTATAATTTTTTTGCAGCCTAAAATTATTTATAAACAAAATAATTAATAATACCAATATCAAAAAAGTGACGATGCTGAATGAAGAGACATAAATTAAACGCTCATGAGCAAGCCTCCTTGAATAATCAAAAGTGCGGTTTACCCAGGCTCGTTCAATTCGGTCAACCTGAATAAAAGCCTGAGTTTTGCAGAAAATAGACCTCAATATGTCCTCATTTTTGTTAAATCCAAAATACGATCTTTTTGGTAATGTGTTAAAAAGAATATTTATTTTATAGTAAGGATTTTCCCGATAATTAGCTATTGCAAGAAGTCCAAAAGTGGACGACTTAAGCAGACCGACTCTGCCTTTTATTAACGCGTCTTTTGCCTCGGTATAACTGTTAAACAGCATTACGTTGTTATTGTGAGGAAACAAAGAAGTGTACGTAGATTCAAAAGCAGTTCCTCTTTTAATACCTACGATTTTCTGTATTACCTGAAATTTTTCCAGATCCGGAAAATCCAGCCTTGATAAAAGTGCGTGATACGAAATAGCATAAGGTATTGCTGCTCTAAGAAAATTTTCTTCCGCTGCTTCGGTACACGGCATTTCTGAAATCACAGAAGCTGTGCCATTCCTTAGCATTTCAAGCATTTCTGAATATTTTGTGTTTCTGTCAGTCACTATATCAAATTTAATACCTGTAAGCAGAGTTATTTCTGTCAAAATATCAGGCACAATTCCCTGAAATTCCCGCTCATTTCTGTTATAAAAACTTATCGGGTAATTATCATGCTCCAAAGCAATACGCACTTTGGGGTTGTTGGCAACAAGATTGTTTAGATAATCAATTTCTTCGGGAGAAAAAGAATTTAGAAGCTCATATTGCCTGTGCTTAAAAACATTTATTTTGTATAATTCATAAATTTTGGCAACTCCTCCATTTGATATATATTTGTTAAGGATCATTATAATTGGCTCTAACTCAGGATTTGCAGTAGCCAGTGCAACAGGAATATGGGCAAGAGGAAGAATATTTCTGGTAACAGTAATATAGTTATTTTCTTTTATTGCAATATAATCTATATCATCAACAATATAGGCATCAATAAGACCAGATTCCAAAGCATTATTCAGAGCTAAAAAATTTCTGAATTCCATTACCTCAAAAACAAGTCCCGAATAGCTTTCCTGAACAATCTGAAGCGCTGTAGTTTCTTCAAGAAAGCCTATCTTAAGATTATTGAGATCATATTTACTTCTTATTTGAACAGGAATTCTTTCAGGATTACCGCAATTATATGTATAAACTCCAAGCGAACGCTGAGCGAACGGGAAAGTCATAAAATAACGATACATCATCCGATGACTTGTTGGAGTAAGTTCTATTGTAAAATCAATCTCTCTTCTGTCAACTCCGCTTCTCAGGAATTCCCAATCATAAGAAACCGGATAAAACTGGATGCCGAAAAGCACGGAAAGCAATTCGCATAACATAGCTGTAAAGCCGGGGTGCGTGTTGCCAGGCAATGTAAAACCATGCGACTCTTTTGTTGCTAAATGCCCTACAGAAAAACTTGTTCGCGTAGCTTTAAGCGCTTCAATCAAATCTATTTCGCGATCTGTTATAAATGGGACATCGCGATAAGATTTAACAGAATTGATATCGAATTCCGGTCTTTTTGATTTTTTAAAGCAACCTGTAATGGTAAAAATAATAATAGTCAGAAAAATAAGGCATATAAAACCGCAGAGCAAGCTCTGCACCCTGCGCCATCGGCGCGTATTCCGCTGCAAGCAGATGGGTATCCGTGCAAAGCACGCGCAAAGCGATCCTTTTGTTTGTTTTACTATACTATTCATTCGTTGCTTTCTTCTCAAATTCCTTTTCTCTCTCAAGAAAAACATTAACAAGCTCCGGATCAAAATAGGTTCCGCTGTAACTTTTCTTTATTATTTCTACAGCCTCTGTATGGGAAAACATTTTTCTGTACGGCCGGTCGCTGGTAAGAGCATTGTAAACATCAACAATAGCCATTATCCTTCCCTGAAGCGGAATATCTTTGCCCTTGAGTCCGTGCGGGTAACCGGTTCCATCCCATTTTTCATGATAGCTGATGGCTAAAGCTTCTGTGTAACTTAACAGATTTTCGTCTTTTAGCTTTCCTTTTATTTGCTGAATTATTCTAATTCCAAAGTTTTCATGTTTTTTAATCTCTTCAATATCTTCTTTAGTAAGTTTTTCGGTTTTACTAAATATCTCGTCTTTTACATTTGCTTTTGCGCTATCGTATAACTGCGCAGAAATTAAAAATAAGTCAATATCCCACTTCGAAACTTCATCTCTATAAGAATCACTCTTTAATAAACCGTTAATAAAAATTTTCAAGTAACGATCGAGTCTTTTTTCGGAAGAAGTTGATACAGTATGTACATCAACAAAATCACCAATACTGATGTTTTTAAATTCCGCTTCATGCTTTAGAAAAACTTCAACCAGCAGAGGATCAAAATGGCTGCCTGCTCCATCTTCAATAATTTTTACGGATTCCTCATGGCTAAATGCTTTTTTGTACGGCCTTCTGCTGGTTAGCGCATCATAAACATCTACCAGCGCCATCATTCTTCCCTGAAGCGGAATATCTTTGCCCTTGAGCCCCAAAGGATAGCCGGTTCCGTTCCATTTTTCATGATGGCTGGTTGTTAACAGCTTGGCATATTTAAGGAATGCGCTGCCTTTTGTTGTATTTTTCTCGATTTTTTCAATAATACCTGCACCCAAAAGAGAGTGTTTTTTCATTTCTTCGAATTCTTCATCCGTAAGCTTTCCCTTTTTCGTCAATATATCATCCCTTATGGATATTTTTCCAACATCATGAAGCTGGGAAGACATCACAAACATATCGATATTCCACTTTGAAATTTCCTCGATATAAACCCCATACTCAAACATCCGCTTCACAAGCAAAAATAAATACTTCTGCGTTTTTTCGATATGTTTGCCTGTTATATCATCGCGAGATTCAACAAGCTCAGCTATTGTTTTTAAAATTGCAGCATGCAGCTCAGAAATTTCCTGAGTCTTCTGATTAACCATTTCTTCTAAATCTTTGGAGTACTTAACAAGCTCTTTTTTTTGTATTTCCAAAAGCAAATGTAACTCTATCCGTTTTAAAAGTAACTCTCTGGAAAAAGGCTTTGTTATATAATCAACAGCCCCTGAATCAAGACCTTTTACCTCATTTTTGGGATCAGCTGTTGCCGTGAAAAAAATAACCGGAATATGTTTTGTTTCATCAGTATTTTTTAGTTTTCTTATGACATCATACCCGCTCATTCCCGGCATTTCGATATCCAGCAATATTAAACTTGGCGTTATTTTTTCAAGAATCTGAAACAGCTTACTGCCTGACGGAACAGTAAATATATCATATTTATCTGCAAGGGTGTTTTTTACAACAGTCAGATACGTGGGGTCATCATCGACCATGATTATTATTTCACGCTCTAATTCCATTCTTAAGACAATATCTCCTTTTACATGAAAATATCAAGTTTTGAAATATTGATTATGCTGACAGGGATTATTTTCAGGTTATTTTAAAGGTTTCATCAATTAAAGTTAGACACTTTTACTTGAGTCCTTTTCCATTTTTACTTTCCAGATTTCAAGATTCTTTTTTACGGTTTCAGCATCATTGCTTTCACCAAGATATATATGCAGCCTTCTTAATGCAGAAAGATAGTTTAATGCCAATTTAAAATCATCTATACGAAAAGTGTTAAGTTCATATTTTTCCCTGTATCTGGTTGCTGCGGTCATAAGTATTTTTTTTATCATAATCAGATGATTCATTACGATTTCGTAGTCAGCATACGAAGGATCCATTCCCGAAATCAGGGTTTTATAATTTATTAAATTCTTTATTACTGTCGCAGATCTTCCTTCAAGTTCTACAAATGACCATTTCCACTTTGAGTTTTCGCCAAATGCTTCTTTAATCATATCTACTGTAAAAGCAAGTTTTTTTGAAATTTCAAATCTGCCTTTATCCGGAAAATCACTTATTTTTTCATGATGCTCGGACAACTCAGAAAAAGGAAGATCAATGATGTTTGTAACAACAGCTTCCAAAAAAATCAATGCCCTGTACACAGCTTTTCTTGCCTCATTCAAATAGTTTTCATTTTTCACACCAAGCAAAGTTGCGGAGAGAGCATTTAACAAAATATAATAAGAACTAAGGTTTAAAATAGCATCAGCCATTTCAATTTTAGCAGCTTCCGGGTTTTCCACTTTATCTGCTTTAATATCTAAGTTAAATTTATTTTCTTTGCCCTGAATCTCGTCAATTATTTTTTTATACTTGGTAATATGATCTGTATAGTTTTTTCTTGCCTGTTGAGTTACCTTTGCCATATATATCCTCTTTTAATAATAAGGTAATGCTAATTGCCCCTTCGGAATGCTTCGCAATTCTCGACTGAATAAATTAGCTGCTATTTAAAATTTTTTACTTAGCATCACTCTCGCATGTTCGAGCGAAACATCGCCTTTTTGGTCACCTGCCAACATACGTGCAACTTCAGCTACCCTGTCGTTATTTTCAACCTTATCTGCCCGGGTAAAAGTTCTCTGATTTTCTATGATTTTTCTTACTCTTATGTGATTATCGGCATTAACAGCTATAGATGCAAGGTGAGTTATGCAAATTATTTGTTTTGCTGTGGAAAGTTTCTGCAAATGATACCCAAGCGAAACAGCAATTTCACCTCCGATACCTGAGTCAATTTCATCAAAAAGCATGGAATCCACAGGGTCATTGTTAGAAAGCACGCTTTTTATGGCAAGCATTATCCTGGAAAGCTCGCCGCCAGATGCAATTTGCTCAATTGGTTTAAGAGGCTCGCCTGTATTTGGCGAAATTAAAAATTCTATTTTATCAAATCCATAAGGCGTGTAAACAGGCTTGTTAGATTCATTTTTTCGTATTTGTACTGATACTTTAAATTGTACATTAGGCATACCAAGGGATTTAAGAACTTCTTCAATCTCTTTTTCAAGTACGGCGCCATTTTTTACTCTTTTTTCAGAAAGCTCACTCGCTTTTTTGACAACTTCCTCTTCTTTTTTCTTTATTTCGGCTTTTAATTCTTCCCTGTTTGCATCAAAGTTTTCCAGTTCAGAAAGCCTCTCAATCGAATCTTCGAGATATTTTATTACATCATTAAGAGTACCGCCGTATTTCTTTTTGAGTTTATAAATAACAGAAAGCCTTTCTTCGTATAACTGAAGTTTTTCCGGGCTATAGCTGTTTTTAAATTTGTAATCTCTTAATGATTCGGAAATATCTTCGAGATCAAAAAAGGAGTTTGACATTCTTTCGGAAAAATTGCCCAAGCTTTCATCTATTAGTGCTGCAGAATTAAGGGAATTAAGAGCTGTTTTTAACTTTAACAAGAGCCCTGTCTGGCTTCCTGATCCCGCAAGCTGTTCATGCGCTTCATCTACAAATTTAAAAAGCTTTTCATGTTCCAGAAGAATTTTATGCTCTTTTTCTATTTTCTCATCTTCGCCGGGAACAAGCTTTGCTTCTGAAATCTCGCTTATTACAAATTTTAAAATATCAATCTCTCTTAATCTTTCTTTTTCCGAGAGTTCATGCTCAGAGAGCTTCTTTTTTAATTTTGACAAAATATCAAATAGCGAAGAAAATAAAACAACATCTTCGCTTATACCCGAATAATTATCAAGCAGTATTCGCTGTTTATCCTCGCTTATAAGAGTATGCTGCTCGTGCTGCCCGTGTATATCAAACAGGAATGATGAAAGCTCCACAAGTTCATTTCTAACCAAAGGAACAGATTGCACGGTAATAGTGCCTCTGCCATTTGATTTTAGAGTTCTTCTTATAATAAGGCTGTTTTCTTCGGGCGTTATTCCCTTTGCCTCAAGCCACTTTGCAAGTTCCAGGTCACTGTTTATTGTAAAAATACCCGAAACTTCGGCAGAATCTGCTCCTGTGCGTATAATGCCGCTGTCGCCTTTATTTCCTTTTAGAAGCGAAATAGCTCCTGCTATAAGAGATTTACCGGAGCCTGATTCTCCTGTGAGAATATTAAAGCCTGGCTTGAAATCTATTTTAAGATTATCAATTAAAGCAACATTATTTACATATAATTCTTCAAGCATTATTTGGACCTCCGGACCAGTTAAGCTTGGTTTTTACCTTGCTGAAAAAAACATCTTTTTCTGCTTTAATAATATGGGTAATATAGTGCGATTTTTCAATAATAATTGTATCTTCTTCTTTTAGTTTAAAAACTTCCTGGCCATCTGTTGTTAAAACAATATCTACACGCTGATCTTTTTCTACAACAATTTTAATCTCTTTATCGACAGGCAGAACAATTGCGCGGTTTGTTAGTGAATAAGGGCAAATAGGAGTTAGTATAAAAGCATCAATTTCAGGATAGAGCAAGGGACCGCCTGCTGCTGCGGAATAAGCTGTAGAACCCGTGGGTGTTGATACAATTATGCCGTCTGCCTTATATCTGCCAAGATATAAATTTTCTACATAAACTTTGAGGTTAATAAGTTTTGCAGCTCCGTTTGCTGTTATTACAGAGTCATTAAGGCAATTAGCTTCATATTTTTTTTCATTTTCGCGAAAAACAGAAGCTTTGAGATGAATATGCTTTATAAGCTGATGAGTATTGTTTAAAAAAGACTCAAGCGCGCTTTTCCACTCATTTTTTTCAGTTTCTGTTATAAAACCAATTTCTCCAAAGTTTATTGCAAGTATTGGCGTATTGTACGGGGAGAAGAGCCTTGAACAATATAAGACCGTGCCATCTCCGCCAAGAGTAATAATAAGCCTGTGCTTTTTCCCAAAAAAATCTTCGGAAATGCTCTTGCTGCAGCAAACAGCATTGCTTATTTCTTTGCTTTCAAGATAATCCCGAATCTCTGATGAAAGCTTAACAGCGCCTGCTTTTTCCGGGTTATAAATTACTAATATTTGGTTGCTGCATGTCCGCGTATCTTTATTCATTTAATAATTCACCTGTTTTTTAAAAAATACTTAAAAATACTAAGGAAGTGTTGAAATAATTTTAACAATTTTTTCTGCATTATTCTTGCCAATATTTGGATAGAGAGGAAAAATCAAACATCTCATATTTAAAGCTTTTGCTTCGGGACATTCTTCAATATTGGCTTTGCTGATAATTGAGTCTGAAAATGCATCCAGAACTTCAACGCCTTTTTTTAAAGCATATTTTTTTATCTCTTTTGTACTGCCTTCTGCAATAACAGGAAAAGCTGTAAAAGCATTACAAGAATTATTTGTTTGCGCAAAAGTTTTATTTTTTGTTTTCATTACAGCCTGGGAATAAATCACAGCAAGATCGTTTCTTGCGTTTATAATTTTCTCCAGATTATTTACCTGGTGCATAGCAAGCGCTGCATTAAGGTCTGGTAAAAATATATCTTTTTCGTATTCCAAAACCCTGTTTCTAAACAATTCGCGGTTTTTTTTGCTTTTTACAGCAACAAATGTGCCAGTCCCTGCTGTTACAATTTTATCTGGATCCATATTCATTATAATATAATCGCCGAAAGAACCGCTTTTTTTTTCTTCGACAGATGCGCCGAATGAATTTGAAATATCTTCGATAAGAGTAACCCCCAATTCCGCTATTTTTGCAAATTCTGGCATATATCCCAAAGGAGAATCTACTATTATAGAATGGATAGAGTTCTGGTTATTATGAACAGTTTCGCTTAATTTATCGTAAGAAACTGAAGCAGTTCCGGGATTTACATCAACATATAATGGGATAAGTCCTGCTTCTTCTATTGCAAATTTATAATATACAGGCAAAAGCGGAGAGAGAATTACATATTTTTTGCTTTCTGCGTCTATGGATTGGAGCACTATCTCGATAGCTCGCCTATACTCTTTGAAAAGAAAGCCATCATCTGCCTCAATAGCTTTACAAATATCACTGCAAAGCTGTTTTGATATTTGATTATTTTCAAGTTTTTCGCTTACAAGGCAACTTAAAACACTATCCATATCTTTTCTATTTATATATGGCTTAAAAACAGGAATGTACATTCTATTTTTCTTTATCTTTTAAATGTTTCTAGTTGTTTTAGTTCTTTCATGGCAAAAAGCCGATCAATATCAAGTATAATAATGTATTGATCATCTAAAGAAGTAACACCTTGAATATATTCACTGCCAATTCCCCTGTTCATTTGAGGCGGTTCCTGTATTTTCTTTTTATCGATATTAGTTACCTTGGATACTTTGTCTATTTTAACTGCAAGCTTCATATTGTGTACTCTTATAATAATAAATCCTTTTAAAAGCTCATCTGCTTCATCTTTTTTCATTTCCGGGATATTAAATCTTCGATGTAAACTAATTACAGGGATAATATCGCCCCTTAAATTAAATACTCCTTCTACAAAAACAGGAGCATTGGGGATATTTCTTATCTCTTCTTCCCTTACAATCCCTTCTACCTTCATTATATCAATACCATATTCTTCTCTTCCAAGGTTGAATGTTACAAGTTGTAAAGAATTATCATCGTGTATCATTTTTTTATCCTTTTTATATGATTACTATACATTACTTTTATTACTTTATCAATTTCTTATATTAATTTAGCATACTTTTTAATAAAATATAATATTTTAAGAATCCTTTTTATTTTTTTCCTTTACGTATCCTAAATTTAAAAATATAATAACTTATAAAAATATTAATAAATATTGATTATCGGGTCTTGCCTGGTAAAAATTCATGTACCGTATTTTAAAGGAGAAGGGAATGTATAAAATTCTTATTACAACAGATGGAGCTGGATCAAAAAAGACTATTGAAGAAACAATGAAAATTGCAGTTCCTATGGGAAAAGAGGTTGAAGTTTCAATACTTTTTGTTATGGAGAAAATAGATAATATGATTTATGCTCCGGACATTGACGGGAAGCTAAAAAAAGCTATCACAACTACTCAGGATGAGGCTGCTGCTGAAGCAGTAAAAAGCGTACAGGAACAGTTTGCTGCCAAAGGTGTTAAAGCGACTTCGAAAGTATTAAAAGGAAATCCTGTGGATCAGATATGTGCTTATGCAGAAAAAGAAAAAGCTAATCTTATAATTATGGGAAAAAAAGCAAGAGGAAAACTGGAAGAATTTTTTGTTGGAAGCGTAAGCGCTCAGGTTGTACAAAGAGCAAAAACAAATGTATTAGTAATAAAATAAAGGGTACGCTTCGCGACCATTTGTTTCCTCATTCGCTCGGTCATGTGCAAACTCTACAACATGGACGTTGTGTCTGGCGCAGCGGCACGGATGTTATTATCCCGGACTTGTTTCGGGGCGCGATACGTGCAAAGCGACCGCCAGACAGTTTGCCCGCGACTCTCGCTCCATTCGGAAATAATAATATTTTTTGAATGGAGCCGGATTTAAAAAAGGGGGTTATAGACAAACAAAGTTTGTCTATAACCCCCTTTTTTTGTTTCCCTGCTCATTCGTCTTTCGATTAATAAAAAAAAGTCTGGCAACGACCTACTCTCCCACAAAAAGCAGTACCATCGGCGCAGGAGGGCTTAACTTCCGTGTTCGGGATGGGAACGGGTG